>JAISKT010000162.1 GCA_031261295.1 Candidatus Symbiothrix sp.
AGGAAGAGCCTTATCAATCCAAATCCTCTTTCATGGATTGTTTCCGATTATTAGGCAATTGGCATATTTTATTGTTTTTCATCGGCATCATGGCGCACGTCGGCATTGATGTAGGAATAAATGCCACTGCTCCCAAAATTCTCATGGAACGTATTTCCGGCATGACTTTGGCAGATGCCGGATTTGCAACCAGCTTGTATTTCCTGTTCCGCGTAGCCGGTTGTTTCTTGGGTACATTTATTTTAGCCCGTTTTTCCATTCATAAATTCTTTATAATAAGCGTAATCAGTATGGCATTATCGGTCGTTGGATTATCCTTTGCAGCAGACGTGACCACGTTGTATATCTGTATTGCCTTGATTGGTTTCGGCAATTCTAATATTTTCCCGATGATTTTCTCTAAAGCCATACAATCTATGCCCGAACGGGAAAACGAAATATCCGGTCTGATGATTATGGGCATTTCCGGCGGAGCCATATTTCCCCTCTTAATGGGCGTTGGCTCGGATTGGTTGAAAAGTCAGGTTGGAGCAGTCATTGTTTTAGCGGTATTGGTGGTTTACTTATTTTTCCTAACACCGCTTATCAAAGGAAGAAAGGCGGAATAAATCAGATTATATTAGAGCATTACAAATGCTATCATTAGTTTATAACACAAGTTGGTCTCTTTGTCTTGCATCAAAGTTGTGTAATAAAGCATTCATCAGATGAAACGACTTGTTAAAACAAAGTTTTTCCTTTTGATAAAGAAAGCTCCTGAAACTGATTTATGCCCCATTGCAGTTGAAAAGGCTTATGATGAATTTGCCGATGTTTTGTTTGCGGAGAGCGCTTCCACAGAGGACAAAGTTGTTTTCCACAACATTCTCTGTTTTACTCGTGTTGAACTCGCAAGTTTGCATCAACAGCTAACAGATTTGTCGAAAAAGAAATTTAACAACTGTCCTGTTTTGAATAAAGCCATTTCACTTGTCGATACACAGCTTGAGTTTACCAAATGGAACATTCAAGTAGATAAGTATGGGCAATCTGTTGTTCCTGAGCCGCGACCAAAGAAAAAGTTAGAGTGGACAGGTAATATTGTTGATTTGGTTGAATTAGGTTATGCGCTATTTGAAGTCGAAAGTTTCAACAAAGGTAAGATTACCTTAAAAGATTTGTTTCATTCATTGGGCGAAGCATTTAATCTTGAGGTGCAAGTCTTTTCCCGCTTCTTTACAAGCATCAAAAACCGCACGAAAGGCGAACGGACAATATTTTTAGATAAATTGAAAAAGGGATTGATACAAAAAATGGAGGATGCAGACAAGAGAAAGTATTAAAAAGCGATTGCTTACAGTTTTGGCAGGTTGGCGATAAAGCAGTACCTTTGCACCGAAAATTAAACAATATGACAACTTCGGATATAGATAAAATAATACAGCAAGGCGAAGGCACTTCCATTGAGTTTAAGAAGGCGCACGATAAAGTACCTGCATCGTTGTACGAATCTGTAGTCAGTTTTGCCAACACGAATGGGGGCGTTATCCTTTTGGGTGTTGACGATGATGGCAACGTATTAGGTGTTCATCCGGACAGCATAGTAACGTTTCTCAAAAATATCACGACTTCGCTAAATTCGGCTGAAAACGTCAATCCAACGCTTTATCTGAATCCTACGTCAATGGAATATGCCGGTCAAACGATTATCGTTATGCAAGTTCCGGCAAGTTCACAGGTACACGACCATGCCGGACATATTTACATTCGCGAATATGAAGCTGATTTGGATATTACCGGTAATCAGCATCAAATACGGGGACTTTTCCTTAAAAAGGGAACGATATATACAGAAACGCACATCTATCCCGGATTGAAAATGTCGGATTTGGACGAAACGCTGTTTGATAAGGCTCGAAATTTAATTCGCAGTAATCGCAGTGACCATCCATGGCTTTCAGTCGGTAACGAGCAGATATTGCGAGATGCCGTCTTGTATAGTAACGACTATGAGCAATCTAAAGAGGGTTTGACGTTGGCAGCCGCACTCCTTTTCGGAAAGGATTTGACGATACAAAATTTACTACCCGCCTATAAAGTGGAGGCAATGGTACGTATCAATAACAAAAACCGATGGGACGACCGTCTTACCTTGCGTACCAATCTAATTGACACTTATTTGAAGTTAAAAGAGTTTATCAACCGACATCTACCCGAAAAATTCTTCTTGGAAGGCGACCAGCGTATAGATTTGAGAGATAGAATTTTCAGAGAAGTAATCGGAAATATCATTATCCATCGCGAATATACGAATGCTACTGCAACAGAGTTGATTATAGAAGAAGATGCCGTACGGACATTGAACCCGAACAATCCCTATTTCAATGGGATTATGGATTTGGACAGATTCAATCCTCATCCTAAAAATCCTAATATCCGAAAGTTTTTCATGACTTTAGGCTGGGCTGATGAAATAGGCTCCGGCATCAGAAATACCAAGCATTATCTTCCATTTTATACCGAAAAGGCTAAGCCGGTCTTTATAGACGAGTCTTTTTTCAGGACTATCATTCCTTTGACTCGTTATACAATGTCCGATTTTGCCAAAGAATGGCACAGTTGGTTGGAATTAGATGAAAAATGGTTTCCTAAATTGTCTGAATCGTTGACCGAAATTGAGATGAATGCCCACTTGTATAAAATGGATTGGAAAGAACAAGTTTCAACATTGGCACTAAGTTGGATTGAAAAAGGCACTAAGTTGAAAAAACTGAATGTGACTGTAAACAAACAGTTTAAGGAATTAGAGGCACTAAGTCAAGGTGAAAAAGTCACTAAGTCCGATAGTGAAAAGCGACTAAGTCCAACTGAAAAAGTGACTAAGTCAATAAATTATGATAATGCTGTTAGTCAACAATTTAACAACAATGAGCTATTTGATGTGATTGGAAAAGTGACCAAGTTGCCAAAAAAACTTCAGTATATAATCGTTATATTAATACTGTCGGGCGTACCTGTTTCCATTGATGAGTTAATCGAAATTTTTTCTTTCAGTCATAAAACTTTTTTCCGACAAAACTATTTGAAGCCCTTAGAAACGGTTGGCTTTATTAAAAAGACCAATCCGGACAAACCAACGGCTTCAAACCAAAAATATTTGATTACCGAGAAAGGAAAAATGTTTTTGACAGATAGTGACATTTAGAGATTGTATATATTAACGGCAATAATTTGAGTTATTGCCGTTAATATGATTTTATTTAGTCTTACTCCTTCTTAATCAAATGCTGCAACTCCGGGTCGTTCCCGATTCGTGTCAATTCTTCTACGACAATCTGTTTCACATCGCGTGAGGTTGCTGATTTTACTTGCCGGAATAAGACTATCCGACTGTGTTGAAATGGACGTTGATTTATCGTTACGGTTAATGGTCATGGATTGGCGTTTTTGCAGCACTTAATTCATTGATAATCAATGTTATCTGCGGAGAGATAGGGATTCGAACCCCAGGAACCTTTCAGTTCAACGGTTTTCAAGACCGCCGCAATCGACCACTCTGCCATCTCTCCCTTAAAAAATAGAGCCTTTTTTCAAAAGCGCTACAAAGGAACGACTTTTTTTTCTTTCTACAAAATTCCTGAGCTGTTTTTTATCCGATTTTCCTAAGAGATTTTCTATTTGGTATAGATGAGTCCCCGTTTGGTCAGGGTAAGGCCTCCTCCAAATGTATCTCCCCCGAAAAATGTCCCCTTATCGTAACCGGCGGATAATTTAACCGCCAATCCTTCGGTTTGGGGACAAGTATAAATTAATTCCAATTGTGAAGCAAAACCTTTTTTGACGGCTGTGAATGGAATATAATATCTTCCCCAACTTTGTCCGGTAGTCAACGACAAGCGGTATTGAAGCGCCGGCCGGAGATAACCTTCCAATCCCAAATGGAAAGCAATAATACGATTGCTTTTGAAATTCAAACTGCCACCGGTATTATATTCCGGGGAAAGTAGAAGTGGGCTACCTGTTGTTTTTCCAAAATGGGATGGCCCTTGTACATAATCCACATTATTATAATAGTCATCATTTCCGGTTTCTTGTGTACGTACAGAGGCATGTTCGTCATCCGCCAGCACAAAATGAATGGGGCCTGCCTGGTTTTTTGTGTAGATATATTCCAACACAGCACCGGAAAGCAATCTTTTTTGATTGGATTTGTATTGCAATCCCAATAACATATCTTGAAAACTCCTCGGATTCATGCTGGAGCCATCTTCAAAAAAATGTTGAAAATAGAAAGACAAACAAGCGTCATTTTTTAATACATAATCCAATTTCAGTATATAATTTCCTGAGTGAGAGCCTGCTGCATTGATACTATCTGCGCCGGAAGATCCGATACCTCCTTTTCCGGCCACCATTGCCCGGATAAAATCGGTGATTCCTTGCGGCTGATCTTCTACAATATATTGATACTCATTGTCGATATCACGATATTTATACAATAAGCCTCCCCATTGTACATAATGGGCTAAACCTACGGTAACTTGCCATTTACTTTCTTTCTCTATGTCTTTGAGACGGAAATAAATGGATTTGTGATGGGAAAGAACGTCTTTCGTGTAGGATTGATGCTCAGGTTTTGCGGTGTTTTCTTGCCATTGCCCGTCCAAATATTTACCGATAGCAAAATCTCCCTTGAGATACAAATTTCCTTTGGTATAAGGAATTAACCAAAAGTTATCCATATTAATTCTAATTTCGGGAATCGGACGGGCATGGTTGGATGCACTAAAATCTCCCGAACTTAACTGTTCATCTAATAAAGAAATATATTCTTCTTTGGAACCAATCCTCAACCGGAAATTTTTCCAATTCAACTCACCATAGGCTTGTTGTATCCAAACCTGCTTGTACGTGTGCGGAGCAGAACCGGCCATATCCACCCCTAATCCGAATGACCAGTCCTTGTTCAGTTGTTGGTCATGAAAAACAGCGCCTCGCAAATAAAAATTGTTTGCATCCAAAGGAACCATTCCCCACGTCCGGTTGACCATCCAGAAAGGCGTATGCTCTCCGGTGGCGAGGGAACCGAAAATTTCCGCTTGATAAGTTGTATTTATCTGACTAAAAGAGTCAAGGAAAAATAGACAAATGATTGAAAGTAGCAACGGTCGTTTCATAATTATTTTTTAGAATTTAATGAAGTGGTATCTTGTTCCTTCTTGTCCTAAGATCAGCTCTTTGGAATTTAATTTTAGAATATCATAAGTGACTTGTTCTCCTTTCCACAATACCCTGCTTGTATGATATCCATTTAAATTGTTCTTGTCTAATTGAATGTGCATTTTGTTTTCGGCCGGAAAATCGACATATCCATAAATGATGACCGTTGAATTGGGTTTGCTCGTATCTCCATTCAACAGGGTATAGGAAAAGATTGCTTGCCGTTGGAAACTAAAATAGACCGTATCCACTGCTTGAGTCGTATGGTCTTTCTCTTGAATTGTTTTTAATTGCCACATCCCATTGACCTTCGGAAGATCGGCATCCTGGCAGGCCGTGAGAAATGCGAGGATCAGTATTCCCCCAAACAAGTAATTCTTCATATCGTAATTAATTATTGATTGGGCAAAGATATATATTATTTTGAATCAAGGGCATTTAAAAAAGAAAAAGTGCAAGACCGGAATCTTACACTTTTATGGGATACAAATAAAACGGTTCTGTAATTTACTCTGCTGCAGGAGTTTCTTCTACTGCCGGTAAATCCGTTTCTGCTGTTACTTCTGCTTTTTTAAGCTTGGCAGCTATTGCTTCGGCTTTCTTAGCGGCAAGCGCTTCGGCTTTTGCTTTATTCACTGCTTTTTCCGCATCTATACGGGCTTTTTCCGCTGTTTTTTCGGCTTCGCTGAGTTTGCTTACTTTCGTAGTCAAAACAGATTGTTTTGAATTTTTCCAAGCCTGGAATTTGTTTTCAGCATCAGCTTCCGTAAAAGCGCCTTTAGCGACACCGCCTAATAAATGTTTTTTAAGAAGCACTCCTTCGTCGGAAAGAATATTTCTCACTGTATCAGTAGGTTGTGCACCTACATTCACCCAATACAAAGCCCTGTCGAATTTCAAATCTATTGTAGCAGGATTCGTATTCGGGTTGTAAGAACCAATCCTTTCGATAAATTTTCCATCACGTGGAGCTCTGCTATCTGCGATCACGATGTGGTAAAACGCGTACCCTTTGCGACCGTGTCTTTGCAATCTGATTTTAGTTGCCATTTGTCTTTTAATTAATTAGTTTGAAATTTGTATTAGCGGGTGCAAAGGTAATGCTTTTTTTGAATTAAGAATGATAATTACGCAATTATTTTCTTACCGGATAAACATCCACGCATCGGTATGTTGCGGATGATCCGCCTTAAATTTGCGTAGAAACACTTCTGCATCCGGTCTATTGTCAAATTTATCGACATAAATCAGTATCTTGCTGCCGGTCTCTAAAATTTCGGCAGTTGGAAATCCTCTCTTTCGCAGTTCTTCCAAATCTTTCTTTGCAAAATGAATGGAAGGCGAGTTGGCAATAATGATATAATGTTCTTTGGGTGCAACAGGTAATGGAGCCGTTTCAACCGGTTTGGTTGCCACCGGAAAAAAACTGGTCTGTTGCAATTGGGTGGTCGCATGTTCGTTCACCGGAGTCGAAACGACAAACATGGCCAAAATAGCCGCTGCCGCCGAACCTGCCCATCGAACCATTTGCTTATTCACCGGGATATAAATCAGGTGGTTTTCTTTTTTCTTTTTTGACCTGGAAATCCGGGTATGATATTTTTCTACTTCCCGGATAGTAGGAATATAAAAATTGCAGAACCCAAAATTACCGGCATTGCAACTTAACTGGTGAGAAGGTGTAAAAATGATTTTCCGTTCGGCAGACAACGATAAGCGGCCTACCCATTGAATATGAATCGTTCGTCCTGCAACTAATTGATTATTCAAAGCATCCACATAGCGCTGAATTTTCAAACCGGCTTCTGTATAGGAACTATTTTCATTCGTGGAAATGAAATTGGCCAATAATCCGTCGTTATGTTTTATAGCCGGGTTAAATCCCAAAGACTGTGCCGGAGCGCACAAAAGCTTCACTTCCTTGATTCGCTCCTCACCACTCCCGGAAGCAATAAAAGCGCCAAAGTCCGGAATGATAACACACTCGTGCTTTGTCAACAAGTAAGCGATATGAAAATTCATATTTTGCACCCTGCAAAAATAAAGATTTTTTTTAATTTACATACTATTTTATTTATATATTCGTTAATATCATTGATAATGATGCTATATTGCAAATGGAATAATTATTGATCTAATATTAAAAACGAATGAAATTAAAATTCTGGCTCTTTTCCATACTTACGGTTTTTCTCTTATCTTGTCAGTCTGTTCCTCAGGATGTGGCTTATTTTCAGGATTTTGACAAGTATGCTCAACAAGGATATGCCAACAACTATTACAAGTATGAGCCTACGATTAAAAACAATGACCAGTTATTGATTTCCATTTCTTCACCTGTCCTGGACCAGAGGCAGGTAGCTCAATTCAATCTTCCGATGAATACCTATCTGGCTCCCGGCGAAACAACGGTTATGCAATCAAGTGCAATTCAAACTTATACGGTAGATACAGAGGGTTATATCCATTTCCCGGTGATCGGAAAAATAAAAATCGCGGGTTTAACGAAATCCCAGGGTATTGAGTTATTAGAGAACGAAGTATCCCAATACCTTCCTTCTCCGATCGTCAATCTTCAGATTATTTCATTCAAAGTAACCGTTTTGGGCGAAGTTTTGAAGCCCGGGCCTGTGGAGGTTACCGATGAACGGGTTTCTATTTTGGATGCCATTGGCGCAGTGGGCGACCTTACGGTCTATGGTGATCGCAAAAATGTAAAATTAATCCGGGATAACAACGGCGTAAAAGAACTGCATACATTTGATTTGACAAAATCAGACATTTTTAATTCTCCTTATTATTATTTGCAGCAAAATGATGTGGTTTATATAGAACCGAATAAAACCCGTAAAACCGACAGTACTTACAGTTCCTCCAAAAGTTATGAATTATCGACTATTAGTGTCATATTATCCTCCTTAACGGCTTTGTCAACCATAGTTATGGTAGTTTTCAACGTCACTAAAGATTAAGAATTAAACGTATGGACAATATACAAAATAAAAACGAAAAAGAGCAAATTGCAGCGTTATTGAAATTATGCCTGAAACACTGGTATTATTTTGTAATAAGCATGATTGTATGTATTATTATAGCTGTTTTGTATTTAAAAATCAAAACACCCGTAATGGAAATCGCCGCACAAGTAAGCATGCGGCAAGATGATTCCTTAACCGGCGGACCGTCCGGTTCCAGTTCCCTGCTAAGCGCTTTTGGGATGAAAAACAGTTCCGTAAACATTGAGGACGAAACCTTGAAAATGTCGTCTCAAGGATACATAAGGAATGTTGTTAAAAATCTGGACCTGAACAAGATTTATATCCAATCCAACTATTTGGGATTTGTGAAAAACGATGTATCCGGTCAGTCGCCGGTTTTACTTACGACAGATCCGGCACATGCAGATACGATTTCAAGATCGGTGCGATTTTCTTTGAATATTCAACCGGAACAAACCACCGTAAAAATGAAATTGGGGAGAAAAACCATTGGTAAATACCAAATTACATCCTTCCCTTCGACGATACAAACTCCGTGGGGCGCTTATACTTTTGAAAAAACACCTTATTTCGATTTATACGATAAACCGGTTAACCTGAAAATCATTTATACAAACTATGATTACATGGCACAGGTTTATCGAAACGGTAAATTGAATATAGATTATGAGAAAAAAACATCTAACCTGATTCATTTGGGGACAACAAATAAAAATGTAAAATTAGCCAAACAAATCCTGTCTGAAATTATCGAAGTGTATAATCTTGAATGGGTGAAGGAAAAAGATTATTTATTTGGAACAACAACGAGTTATATCGATCAACGCATCGGATTGGTCAAGAGTGATTTGGACGTTGCGGATATGAACATACAAAATTTCAAAAAGGCAAATAATTTAACGAATATCGAATCGGATATTTCTTATTATACCAAACTGGCAAGTGACGTACAGGTTGCTTTATTAGAAGCCGAAACCCAACTGAAAATGGTCGATATTATACGGGATTTTGTCATTGACGAAAAGAATAAATACAGTCTTATCCCTTTTAGTTTAACGACTTCCGATCCGTCTATATCGGCAGTAATCTCTCAATACAATGAGTTGTTGATCAAAAGGAGTGAGATTAGCCGTTCTCCTCAGCAAAGTACATTTGCCCAATCATTGGACGGGTCGATTGATCTTCAACGGAAAAACTTGTTACAATCCTTGGATAATGTATATAAAGGGGTGAAAATCAATCGTCAAACCTTAAAAGATAAAGAGCTGGAATTAAACGGTTTGATGCGGAATGTCCCAAGTGCAGAACGTGATTTCATTCAATTGAAAAGAGAACAGGAACTCCAACAAACCATGTATATCTTTTTGTTGGAAAAGAAAGAAGAAACAAGAATCAATTTTGCTACCTGGATGCCTAAATTAAAAATTATTGATGAACCTTACATCATTAATAAACCGGTGGAACCGAATACAATGAAAGTGGCTTTGACAACCCTTTTTATGGGCGCAATCCTCATTCCTTTATCGTTAATCTATGGGAGCCTTTATATAAGAAGAAGAAAAAAAGAATGATGTTTCATGGTATTAAAACTTTCTTTAACAAAGGACATGAACGGACTATTTTAACAAAGAAAAATATCGTTGCGTCTTTTGCTATCAAAGGGATAACGATTCTTATCTCCTTGATTTTGATACCTATGACCATTAATTATGTCAATTCGGAACGCAATGGCATTTGGCTGACCTTGTACTCCATGATTGTTTGGCTCAATTTATTCGACATTGGTTTCGGAAACGGATTGAAAAATAAATTGGCAGAAGCCAAAGTAAAAGGAGAAACCGGATTGGCCAAAAGATACATCAGTTCTACGTATGCAATAGTCGGACTGATTTGCCTATCTATCTTTATCGCTTTTTGTTTTATAAATCCGCATCTGAATTGGCCCAAAATATTAGGATCGGTGCCTGCTGTCTATAACCGGGAAGTTTCCGGCCTGATTTGGATAGCGATGGCTTCCTTTTGTTTTACTTTTGTTCTTAATTTACTGAAATTTATAGTCATAGCAGACCAGCGTCCTGCCATCGGTTCATTTTTAGATATGCTGGGACAATTATTAACTTTGACCGGCATTTTTATTTTGTCAAAAACGACTCCACCTTCGTTAATCTCGTTGGGATGGGTAAGTGGATTTGCACCGGTAATCGTCTATATAATAGCCGGTTTTGTCTTATTCAATACAAGGTACAAAGCCTGGAAACCTTCTTTCAAATGTATTGATTTCAAGCTCGCCGGCAATATGATGAATCTGGGAATCAAATTTTTTATCACTACTTGCGCCGCTTTTATGGTCACGCAAACCATTCCGTTTTTGATTCAACGAATTACCAATCCGGTAGAAGTGACCAATTATAATACGGCTTTCCGGTTATTTGCCGTCGCATTTAACGTAATGGGTATTATTATTTTGCCTTATTGGAGTTCATTCACTGATGCATACACACAAAAAGATTATGCCTGGATGAAAAGATCTATCTCACAGTTGCATAAGTTTTTTGTGTATTTATTAATTTTTCAAGGGATCGCCCTTGTATTATCACCGGTTATCTATTATGTGTGGGTTAATTATTGGATAAAAGACGTTTCGAACCTTCTGAATATTTCCGCTTTTATGTCATGCGTCGTCTGCTTGTATGTTTGTGTTTTATGCTGGTTGAATATCAGTATTTATCCGCTCAATGGCATAGGAAAAATCAAACTGCAAGTATATAGTTCCGTCGTGGAAATGTTGTTCCTGATTCCTGTCTCTTTGTGGCTGGGGCATAAATTCGGTGCACCGGGAGTCATCCTGGCGCCTGTCCTTATTTATATTCCAAGAATGATTTGGGCGCCTATCCAGTTAAATAAATTGATTAATAACAAAGCAACGGGAATTTGGAATAAATAACATCATGGTATTTGTCATCATAACATTATTAGCCATTGTTCTTTATATCCGGGATTACAAAATTCCGGCCCTGCTCTTGTTTTTCTTTTTCCTGACTTCCGGCCTTTATTTGATTCCGGAAGAAATCACCGAATTTGCTTTTATATCCAAGGGAGTGGATTATGCCTTTTTTATTTTATTGGGAATAATAACCGTTGACAGCCTGTTTGTAAAACAATACCTGAAACCGGATGAATATACTAAATACCTTTTTATATTCGGCTCATTTATAGCAATATGCGCTTTATATAGTAAGTATTCCGTAGGATTGAGCTGGCCTGAAATCATCCGTACCTGCAGGTATCATTTTTTCTGGGCCGCCTATTTCGTATTCCGGAACATGGAAAAAACCCAATTGGAACGCTTATTAAAATATTTGTTTGACGCAACCGTATTTATTTCTGTAATATATCTTCTACAAATAGCTGTAGATGAGTCTATTTTGGTTGGAGAAACGACATCCGGAATATCTATTTTCGGAATAGAAATGAGAAGGTATTATAATCAGCCGAATATGATTCACTTCTTTTCATTCATGGCCATCTACAACAATCCATACAAAGGCCCTAAGAAAATAGTTACGTCTATCCTGTTGGTACTTGGGATGATAGGGCCTTTACACCGAAGCTTGCTGGGCGCTTTTTTTATTGCCGTAAGCATCGGCTACATCCTCCGGCTTCCCCGTTTGAAAAGAATCAAGGTGGTAAGCGTTGTTTCATTTCTTGTACTTTGTGTGGTGGTCTATGGCGGAACCAAATTTCTCAAATCCAGGACTTTTATGGATTTGCAATATGTGGCCTCCGGCAATTTTATCGATTCGGATATAGTGGATTGGAATGAAGAAGGCGCGACATTTACGTTTAGAATAGCCCATCTGCTCGAACGGAATCAATATCTTTTGGAACATCCCCAAACCATGATACTGGGGGCGGGCTTAATACCGGAAGATTCTAAAAAAGTAGAGGATATGTTTGATTTCAAAGTGGGTTTAGTAGAAGAATTATTGGATAGGACATCACAGTTGGAAACGGGCGATATTTCTTATTCTATCTTATTGCTCCGCTTAGGGTATGCCGGAACCCTGTTGAATCTTCTGCTGTTTATCTACCTGATGGTATTCTTTTACAAGAAAAGAGAAAATAGATACGGTTTCTTTTCCTTTCTCTATCTTGTATTGGTTTTCATCGTATCCTTTTTCTCGGCAAATCTGACTTCTCCGGTACTATTTCTTTTGCCGCTGATAAGTTATCTGATTATTAAAAAGACTGAACAGGAATCCATTGAACTAATAGCCGGAAAATGAACCCAACTATCAAAATATCAATTGTAACGCCTTCTTATAATCAAGGACAATTCATCGAAAAAACGATTGTGTCCGTATTGAATCAAACCTATAAAAATATTGAATATATTTTGGTGGATGGCGGTTCGACCGACAACACGATGGAAATCGTAAACCGGTACCGCGATAAAATAGACATAATCATCAGCGAAAAGGATAACGGACAATCGGATGCCATCAATAAAGGATTCAAATTGAGTACCGGAACTTTGGTGGGCTGGATTAATTCCGACGACATTTTGTATCCCGATTGTGTCGAAAAAATTGTTGAACTTTATCAAAATCATCCCGATGGAGCTATTTATTATCATAGTTTTAACGAAATGATTGACAGAGATGGGAAAAGCATTAAAATATATCAACATATTATTCCGGACAGGAAGTATTTGTTGAAAACGGATTGCCGTGTGATACAACAAGGCTCTTTTTATAACCTGGATTTAGTGAAAAAAACCGGTTATATGGATGCCGCCAATCATTACTGTATGGATTTGGATTTGTGGCTTTCCTTGTTGAAAGAAGGCCCTATTTATCATACCCAGGACGGCCCGCATGCAGGCTTTAGAATTTATACGGGAACAAAAACCGATACGGGAAAAGAAAAATTTCTCAAAAACATCTATCAGGTTTTGAGGAAACACAAGGCAAAAATCTATTATCCGACGATGTGGAATGAAATATACTATATCTATTTAGTGATAAAAGTAAAAAAAATAATTCATTTTATAAAACCCAAAATGAGATGAACATTATTCACATTTTATATGGAATGGGGATGGGTGGTATCGAAACCATGCTTCTGAATATTGCCAATGAACAGGTAAAAACCAACCGGGTCGGTATTATTGTTATTAATAATATTGCCGAACCGTCTTTAATAGAAAAATTTAACAAAAAAGTCGATTTGTATTTCTTAAAAAGGGAAGTGGGAAGTTTCAATCCTTTTTTCATCCTGAAATTAAATCATCTTTTGTATAAAATAAAGCCGGATATTATTCACCTGCATTATAATTCTATTTTCAGGTTTCTTTTTCTTCCCAATCTCAAAAAGAAATGTTGTGTAACACTACACGACGTTTGTTCGCCGGTTAACGCCAAGTATTTACATAAATTCGACCGGATATATTCCATTTCCAATGTTGTAAAGGAAAACGTCCGCCGGGTAAAGCACTTGGATTCTGAAGTTGTTTTAAACGGAATTAAACCGGATTTAATTATAAAGAAGGAGTCGTTAACTCCGGCTGCCGGAGTTTTTAAGATTGTTCAATTGGGCCGGTTAATGCATGAAAAAAAAGGACAACATATACTCATTGATGCCGTTAGACTATTGGAAGAAAAAGGAATCCATACGATTCAACTCTTTTTTATCGGAGAAGGAGAATCGGAAGAATACCTGAAAAACAGGGTGGATCGCTACAATATGAACAACAATGTATTTTTCCTGGGAATCCAAACGCAAGATTTTGTTTTCCAACATCTTCATGAATATGATTTATTAGTACAACCCTCTATTTACGAAGGATTTGGACTGACAGTCGCAGAAGGTATGGCGGCAGGAATACCCGTATTGGTATCCAAACAACAAGGCCCGTTAGAGATTATCGATCAGGGTGAATGCGGTTACTACTTCGAAAGTGAAGACCCGCAAAGTTGTGCCGCTATGATCTTGAAAATCATGAACGATCCCGACAAACCAACGATTGTAGAAAAAGCGTATAGACGTGTATATGAATTATATAATGTAGCAAATACGGCTGCTAATTATTTGAAAAAATACGAAGAAATTTTAAATGGGAAAGAATAGATTAAATTTACATGCAAGAGGTTGAGATAAAAGAATGTCAGAAGTATTTGTTGAATCTGGCCATCCAATTTGATAAAATATGCCGCGAAAATAAAATTCCATACTACATGTTAGGTGGAACAATGTTGGGCGCCGTTCGCCATAAAGGATTTATACCTTGGGATGATGATATGGATTTTGGAGTTCCACGGGAATATTTTCCACAAATGCTGGAATTATTAAAAGAAAATTTGCCGGATTATATACGAATCAACACAATTGACAATTCCGGTATGATTTTTGGATTCATTAAATTAGATGATTCACGAACTGTAATAAAAGAAAAATTCAAAGAAAATGATACAAATTATTGGGGAATCAATATCGACATATTTCCCCTTGACAAAATTTCAAATTCGAATACGCATATTTTTAGTGACAATTGGATAATAGACAAGATTATTAAGATTCAGAACTATTTATTTCTTTCATATAGCGACCGGCCATTTTCAAAAAGGCAATTAGCTAAAATAGTTCAAATGTTAAATCCATCCACAAAATTTGCTATTATAAATTATGTGGAAAAGAAAATAGCCAAATTATCGAAAGGAAAGGCTAATTATATTGCTAATTTTTATGGATCCTGGGGAATGAAGGAAACGGTAAAAATGGATGTTTTCGATGCACCCGCTTTATACAAATTTGAAAATATTGAATTATATGGAGTGAAAAAACAGGATGAATATTTAAAATCACTTTATAATGATTATATGAAATTACCACCGGAAAGCGACCGGTATGCACATTCGACAGATTTTTTTATAAAATAAAATGAAAATACTACTTGCCAATAAATTTTATTACAACCGGGGAGGCGATTGTGCTTATACAATCAATCTTGAATCGCTGCTTAAAAGCAAAGGACAGGAGGTGGCTGTTTTTTCCATGCAACACCCGGATAATTTGAGCACGCCTTATGAAAAATATTTTCCTTCCGAAACAACGTTTTCGCCTTCTTTGAATCTGTTGGAAACCATCCGGCGTCCGTTGGGCAGCAAAGAAGTTCAAAAAAAATTTACCCGTTTGCTGGATGATTTTCAACCGGAAGTGGTTCATCTCAATAATATTCATTCTCAATTGTCGCCTGTCATTGCTGAAATAGCTTATAACCGGGGGCGGAAGGTCATTTGGACGCTTCATGATTATAAATTGCTTTGTCCCCGTTATGATTGTTTGCGTAAAAGCAAAGAGGTTTGTGACCGGTGTTTTACCGATAAAAAACAAGTTTTGAAGAACCGGTGCATGAAAAATTCTTATACGGCCAGCTTTTTGGCTTATAAAGAAGCCCAAAAGTGGACTAAGGAAAAATTAGAAAAATACACTACTACGTTTATTGCTCCCAGCCGGTTTATGGCAAACAAGATGGTTCAAGGTGGATTTGATCCGGATAAAATAGTTGTCCTGAATAATTTTATCGACACCGGAAAAACTCAGCTATCCGGTTATGTGAAAGAAGATTATTATTGCTATGTCGGAAGATTGTCTCCTGAAAAAGGCATCCGGACATTAGCCGAAGCCGCCCGTTCACTCCCCTCTAAACTGAAAGTGATGGGAGATGGAATGCTATTGAAAGAATTGAGTGAAAATCCACTCTATTCCTCCATCGAATGGCTGGGCCGCCGGCGATGGCCGGAGATAAAAGAAGTGTTGGGAAAAGCCCGCTTCTCGGTTATCCCATCCGAATGTAATGAAAATAATCCGCTGAGCGCCATCGAATCTCTTTGTCTGGGAACGCCCGTCCTGGGAGCCGATATTGGCGGAATTCCCGAATTAATAGACGGAAACGGCCTGTTGTTTGAATCGGGAAATCCGGACGACTTAAAAGAGAAAATAGAAAAAATGTATTCCGCCGGTTTTAATTATTCCGGTATAGCAAAAAATGCACAATCCAATTATTCAGCCGAAAATTATTATAGTAAATTAATGGAAATTTACAATAAATAAGATTTAAACAAAAAATGCTAATTTACCCTAATATCTAAAATATAGATTGAAATATATAAAAAAAAAGAATTACCTTTGTTCTGGCAATTATTAAAATAGAGTAACTAAATGAAGAATACAATACAGGGAAGTATTATTACCACATTCCGTTGCAATGCAAAGTGCAATATGTGTAATATATGGAAGCACCAATCCCTGCCGGAAGAAGAAATAGATTATACTTATTACGAAAAACTACCCGATGGATTACGTATAAATATAACAGGAGGCGAATCAACCCTGAGAGAAGACCTCGATGATATATTCAAGTTGTTATATCCCAAAGCGTCTTTGTTGGAACTCAGTACGAATGGATACAACACGAAAAAAATAGTCGATTTAGCGAATAAATACCCCAATATTCTTATACGGGTAAGTCTGGAAGGTTTGCCCGCGTTAAATGATTCAAAACGCGGGACAAAAAACGGGTTTGACCACGCACTCCGGACCATGTTGGAACTAAAGAAAACCAAATGTAAAAACATCGGTTTTTCGGTGGTTATTTCTCCCGACAACTACGAAGATCTTCTATATCTGTACGATTTGTGTGTCGCATTGGATGTGGAATTGGGAAATTCCGTAGTACACAATTCCTGGTACTTCCATAAAGAGGATAATGAAATCGTAAGCGAAGAAGCATTAAAACAACACGAACGGTTTGTCAAAGCGTTGCTTACTTCAAAGCGGAGAGGATTGAAAAATAAGCTGAAAGATTACGGGCGGGCGTTTTTTAATAAAAGTATCCACCTCCGGTTGAGAGGGGATGAACCCGGCTACAGGCCGCCTTGTGGAGCGCTCAGCGATTTTTTCTTTATCGATCCCTGGGGAAATGTTACTCCGTGCAACGGGTCGGCAGAGGAATGGATAATCGGGAATATCAAAGATGATACTTTTGAAAATATAATGAATTCCGATAAGGCCAAAGAAGTGGCAAAAAAAGTAAAAGCTTGCGACCGCAATTGCTCTTTTATCGTAACGGAAAGACATGATATGCTGAGAAGGCCTTGGATTCCCATCCGCTGGATACTGAAAAATAAAATAAGAATTGCCCAAGGAAAAGACATTTGCTGGTAAGATGAGAATAAATGTATTCGGAACGAGAGGTTTTCCGTTTATTCAGGGAGGTGTTGAAAAACATTGCGAATCGTTATATCCTCTTTTCCCTTCCGAATACAAAATCGTTGTATTTCGCCGGAAACCCTACGTTCACTCGGAAAAGAAATACGATAATATACGGTTTATTGATCTTCCCTCTACTAAAATAAAGGGATTGGAAGCGGTATTGCATTCTTTTCTCTCCACTCTTTATTCGGTATGGCAACGGCCGGACAGGGTGCATATCCACAATATAGGCCCGGCTTTGTTTTCCCCCTTGTTAAAATTAAGAGGGATAAAAATCATTTTAACCTATCACAGCCCCAATTATGAACATGAAAAATGGAATTTTTTTGCCCGCAATTTATTGAAATTAAGTGAAAAAATAGCCTTATCAACAGCCGATGCCATTCTATTTGTGAATAATACGCAACGCCAAAAATACGATGAGAAAATACTTCAAAAATCCTATTATATTCCGAATGGTGTAACGGTTCCGGTACATACAGACAAAACCAACTTCTTGGAATCATGGGATTTACAAAAAAACAAGTATATATTGTCTGTAGGCCGGATAACCCGGGAAAAGGGATTCGATTATCTGTTAAAAGCGTTTGAGAAGATAGAAAATGAAGATTACAAATTGGTCATTGCCGGAGGAGTTGAAACCGAAAGCGCCTATTTTCAAAAATTGAAAAAAAGCATTCCGGCAGGAAAAGTAGTTTTTACCGGTTATGTACATGGAGAACCGTTGGCCCAACTTTACTCAAATGCCGCATTGTTTGTGTTGCCCTCTTACCATGAAGGTTTTCCGATGGTATTGCTGGAAGCAATGAGTTACCACTTAGATATATTGGCCAGCGATATTCCGGGAAATAAAGCCTTGAATCTTCCGGAAAGTTCTTATTTTACGACAGGAAATGAACAAGAACTGTCAGACAAGATCCGACAGCGAATGGACAAAGGCCCTCAAAAAATTCAATACAATATAGGAAATTACAATTGGGATAAAATAGCCGGACAAATCCTAAAGGTGTATGAAAAAATAAGCATATCCTGAATTTTTAGGGTACGATTATCCGGTGTGTAAATTTATCGCCCTTTATAATATACACTCCTGATTTTAGTTCAGGAATATCCACCCTTGTATATCCTTCTATAATAGAAGTTTTACAACATCGTCCTAACAAATCGTAGATTCTTATGGTCTGCTCATAAGGCGATTCGCAAATAAAATAGCCTGTTTTTATAAGAGTCGGGTAAATTAGAACCGTAGAGTCCGGGATATCGGTTCCTGCTATCTTCTTCAACGTAAAACTCCGGACATCAATCCAATTCGTGAGATTGGGGATTCCGGCATTCCGCTTGATTGTAATCGCCTGTTTTTTAGATACCGGAATATTGATTTTCACACCTCCTAAATTATCTGTGATATAATGGTTCAGGTCATTTGGTTTTTTGGGATCTCCTGTATTTTTGTAATATCCCGTGTATTCTTTATCATCTACTTTGAAATAAAGTTCCCCATCTTCATACCAGGCAGCATACTCTGCTTCAATCATATATTCTCCGGATTCCAAATAGGTCTCAAACTGTATTTCAGCGTTTTTACTATACCAGTTTTTAAATGCATAAGGAATATAATCTTTCTTCATAGAACTGACAGTTGCCTGAAAAGGCGTTAACCGGACTGTATTGTTCCTTAATGGATATTTAACAGGCTGTACAGGAAGCTGTTGAAAATGCAGATCAATCGTAGAATAATAGGGATTCGGACAATGATCCGGTAACGAAAGAATCAAATGGTTGTTTTCCAATTTTATCTCAACCGGTTCTTTGGAATCAAATAAAGTGGCGCTCACCGGCAATTCGTTAACCCCATTCAGCACAATTTCTTTTTCCGCCCAATAACCCGCAGAAACATGAAGATACCAATGGATGCTTTTGTCTTTTTCTTCTTTTTGAGTTATATATCCGTATTCAAAAGGATTTAGCAAGTTATTTTTCCGGCTTCCATAAACGGTTTCGCCGTAAATTTTCATCCATTCGCCCACTTCCGCTAAGGTATTCAAGGCCGGTTCAGGAATATTACCATGTTTATCCGGGCCTACATTCAAGAGAAAATTTCCTCCTTTACCGGCTAATTCCAATATCCGGCTGATCGTATAAACAGCCGATTTCCAACCGTTTGTTCTCCAGGTTTCAAAAATGTCATACTCATAACCCCACGAATTGCTTAAGGAGGCACAGGCTTCCCAATCCCGGTCGTTTTCATATCCATTGTAGGGTATTGTTGGCGTATCTGTTTCGGGAGTAGAAAAATCTCCCGGAAAGCCGTTAAATAGCCGGTCATTATAAATTATTTTATTCCCAAGCGGAGAATTTAAAAGGGCATCCTGAATCTTTTTGCTTATTACGGCATTGGAATTGGGCATATTCGGACCGTCAAACCAGAATAAATCAATATCGTATTTTGACGTTAGTTCCTGTATATGAGGAATAACAATCGTATTGACGTATGTTTCCACTTTGTTCAATGGATATTGTCCGCCATTCAATTCCGGAACTTCTCCCATTCCTCCTTCGTGCATCCAATCGCGGTTTTGGGAGTAGTAAAACCCGATTTTCAAGCCCGCATTTTTGGCTTCCTGTACCAAGTCTTTCAGCAAATCCCGTTTGGCAGCCGAAGCATCTAAGGCATTCCAATCCGTATGTTTTGTTTCAAAAAGGCAAAAACCGTCGTGATGTTTCGCTGTGATGACGATATATTTCATGCCGGCGTTTTTGGCTATTTCCACCCATTTTTTAGGATCATACTCTTTCGCGTCAAATTCTTTGGCTGCTTCCCGGTAAACCGACCGGGGTATTTTTACGGAATTCATAATCCATTCAGATGGAAGTCCCGAACCACGATCATCGTAATGCACCTGTTGGCCGTTTATATCTACGCCATCATACATGTTACCGTAAACAGCATAGACACCCCAGTGGATAAACATTCCGAAACGGGCTTCGCGCCACCAATCCATCTTATCGGTTTGAGCAAAAAGATTGACCGGAACTGAGAATAAAACAAACAGGGCTAAAAGTTTTATGCTTGAATTTTTCATTGTATTAATGGTTTAAACGCGATTTCCTTCTTTGTCCACCCTGCCGATTGGCTTCCCGGGATTACCTACAATCAGTGCATACGGAGACACGTCTTTAGTCACCACACTTCCCGCCCCAATCATGGCGTATTCTCCTATCGTAATACCGCAAAGAATCGTGGCATTGGCGCCAATCGTTGCGCCTTTTTTTACAAGCGTCTTTTTGAATTCGTCTTTCCGGTCGATAAAACTTCTCGGATTGATGACATTGGTAAAAACACAACTTGGCCCCAGAAACACATCATCCTCGCAAATGACTCCGGTATAAACCGATACATTGTTTTGCACTTTCACATTGTTTCCCAAAACTACACGGGGCGAAATAACCACATTTTGTCCGATAGTACAGTTTTCACCAATAACGGCGCCGGGCATAATATGCGAAAAATGCCAGATTTTCGTTCCGGCTCCTATCATAGAACCTTCCTCAATAATCGCCGTAGAATGTGCTTGATAATCACTCATAATTCCTGATTTGAGAAATAATAAATTGGGTTTGTTCATCATCCAATTCCGTATGCATCGGCAAAGATAATACAGATTTGCACAAATTTTCGGTTTCGCTCAAATCATTTCCGATTCTCACAATATTTTTAAACGCCGGTTGGTGATGCAAGGGCAACGGATAATAAATCATTGCCGGAATGCCTTTTTCTTTCAAATAGCTTTGCAAACCGGCCCGTTGCTCCGGTTTTACTTTCAATGTATATTGGTGATAAACGTGTGTGGAGTAGGGGAGGCAATACGGAATTTCCAGCAAATCCGGCAAGGATTTCAGACCGGCATCATACTTCTCCGCTGTTTTTTGCCGAGCTTCCATATAAGAAGGCAATTGAGGCAATTTTGTCCGTAATATGGCTGCCTGAAGTGTATCCAAACGGGAATTGCAACCAATCATTTCATGCGTATATTTTTGGGATTGACCGTGCGCCGCAATCATTTTGAGTTTCCGGGCAAGCGCTTCATTGTTCGTTAATAGAGCGCCGCCGTCGCCATAGCCTCCCAAGTTTTTAGTTGGAAAAAAAGATAAAGTCCCGATATCGCCGATCGTTCCGGCTTGTTTTTTCGTTCCATCCGAAAAAGTGTAAACCGAACCGATACTCTGGGCATTATCTTCAATGACATATAAACCATGTTTCCGGGCAATCTGCATCAGCGGTTCCATATCGGCGGTTTGTCCGAAAAGATGAACCGGCACAATCGCTTTGGTTTGGGGAGTAATCGCTTCTTCTATTTTATCCACATTGATATTGAAAGTCCGGGGATCTACATCGACCAACACCGGCGTAAGTTTCAGTAAAGCAGCTGCTTCGGCTGTTGCCACGTAAGTAAAAGCGGGGACAATCACTTCATCGCCCGGTTGCAAATCCAAAGCCATCATTGCCAATTGAAGCGCATCGGTTCCGTTGGCGCAGGGGATTACGTATTTTACATTAATATATTCCGACAATTCATTGGTAAATGCTTGTACGGCATCGCCATTGATGTATTTTCCCGAATGAATAACTTCCAAAACGGCCTTATCCATTGGGGTTTGTATGCGTTCGTATTGAGTGGTTAAGTCCACCATTTGTATCGGTCTCATATTTTATACAATCAATCTTCAAAGAGTTCTTTCATATCTATTTTTAACCCCTTGAAAATGGAAACTGGTACTTTTCCTTCGTATTCGTAGGTAGTCCCTACATCGAATTTTCCGTTCTTTTGCAATAAAAAAACAGTAAGCGCTTTTTCTGCAGGAAAAACCACCCAATATTCTTTTACACCGGCTTCTTCGTACAAGTTAAATTTTTCATTCAAATCCCGTTTGGCCGTAGAAGGAGATTGTACCTCTACAATTAAATCCGGAGCGCCGATACAACCTTTTCCATCTAATTTACTTGGATCACACACAACACAAATGTCCGGTTGTACGACTGTCGCAATTTTGTCATCAGCCGTTTCTCCGTTTTTCGGAAAGCGAACATCAAAAGGAGCATGATGAATTTCGCATTTTCCTTTTCTTTTAGCAACATAATTCCATAGTCTTCCGAAAATAGAACCTGAAATTCTGGAATGAAAACGGGTGGGAGCGCTCAATAAATCATATACAACTCCATCAATCAATTCCCGTCTTGCATCATCCATCCATGACAAATAATCCGCATAAGTATATCGCTTGGAACGACTTATATATACTGCTGCAGGTTCTTTGACACTATGTTTTTCTTCATTCTTATCCAATTCTTCTTCAGTAGGATAGTTTTTTAATTTCTTTTCCATAGCTTCAAATATTTTTTTATCTGTTGAATTTTAAATTATCTTTGCAAAGATAATTAAATAATTGAATTATGCATACAAAATTTGTCTTAACCCTTTTATTGGCCGGATTGGTTGCATCCGGTGTTCAGGCCCAGAAAAATGAGAAATGGGCGCGCGTTTATATTGATGGTAAATTTGGTGTTATCGGTAAAAACGGGAACGAAATTGTGGCGCCCGAATACGACATGATTGGTCGATTCGACAAGAAAACGGCTCCTGCCATTGCCAAAGGAGAGGCGCAAGGGATTAACGAACTCGGACAGCGGGTTCCTTATACGCCGGATTCGAAAGGAAAAGCCATTGCCTATCAGGAAAATGGCAAATGGGGATTGAAAAGCGATAAAGGCATCGTATTGGCTGAACCCCAATATGATTTTATCGGTAAGTTTAATGACGGGAAAGCGGCTGTTACCGTGGGAGATAAAATGGGCGTAGTTTCCGATAAGGGAAAGGAAATCATTGTTCCGTCAATCTATCATTTTATTGATGATTTTAATAAAGGAGTCGCGGTTGTCTTGCTGGATTCGCTCATGGGATTAGTAGATGACAAGGGGGTGGAAGTGGTGCCTCCCCGGTATAATTTGATTCGGAAAATCAAGGACAACAATTTTTTGGTGCTCAAAAACGGTTTGTGGGGCGTATTGAATCGCAACGGCCAGGAAACGGTGGCGCCCAAATATGCCGCTATTTTTGAATGTAAAGACGGATTTAAAACCTTATCGGATGACAAAGTGGGCTTGCTCAACGGAAATGGAGCGCTGGTTTTTGAACCAACTTATGATGATATTTACGACAAGGACAACAATGTTTTCATCGTTACTTTGACTGGAAAGTATGGTCTGTTGAATAAAGACGGGAAACAACTTTTATCGCCGACGTATAATTACATCAGCAAATTCGATGATGGTCGAGCTTTTATTTTGAGAGACGGAGCTTGGGGATTGATCAACAATGAAGGAACCGAATTGATTGCACCCAAATACAATGCAATCGAAGCGACTAAAGATAAATGTTATATCATCCACAAAGACGGCAAAAAAGGGCTTGTCAACCGGGAAGGTATCGTCATCGTTCAACCCAAATATCACGACATCAGCATTTTTTAAGCCGGATAAAAATCTATGCTAATTCGATAATTTCCATATCTTTAATCTCTTGTCCGTCAATTGCAAACCGCAGCAAAGTCCGTATCTGGTGAAAACCGTACTTCCCGGCTGCACCCGGATTGACACAGAGCATTTGCCGCGTCTTGTCGTAGATGATTTTCAAGATATGCGAATGTCCGCAGATAAAGAGTTTCGGAGGATTAGCATAGATTTCCGAACGGATTTCCGGATCGTATTTTCCCGGATAACCGCCGATATGCGTCATCAAAACGTCCACGTCTTCTATTTTGAACCGCAAGGTTTTCGGACAAACCACCCGCATCAGGTGGCTGTCAATATTTCCATATACCGCCCGAACCGGTTTCAGGGCTTGTAATTTGTTTAGAACCTCTTCACTGCCAATGTCTCCCGCATGCCAGATTTCATCGCAACCGGAGAAATATTGGATGAATTTGTCATCCCAATAAGCGTGTGTGTCGGAAAGTAATCCAATTTTCTTCATAAAAATTTCAAATTGTTCAACAAATTTAATACTTTTACAGTAAATTAAAAAGTATGCAGTACTCTTATTTTAACCGGGATGTCAGTTGGCTCGCTTTCAACTACCGGGTCTTATTGGAAGCGGAAGATGTTACTTTGCCTGTTTATGAGCGGATTAAGTTTCTTTCCATCCATGCTTCCAACTTAGAAGAATTTTATAAAATCCGCGTGGCTGAACATCGGAGCGTGATTCTAAAAAAAATCCATTCGGAAGAAAATCCGGCGGAAGCGGAACAAACACTGGAGCAAATCAAGACGGAAGTGACCCGTCAACAGAAAGAATTTTTCCGTATTTTTTCCACTGAAATATTACCGGAATTAGCCCGGCAAAACATTATCCTTTACATGGATAACCGGCCCAGGCCGGAACACCGGGAGTTTGTAAAAGATTATTTCACAGAGGAAATATTTCCGTACCTGCAGCCGGTCATGCTGATGAAGGAGGATGTAAAAATCTTTATCCGCGACAACCGCCTGTATCAGGTTGTATCGTTGCGGAAGAAAGAAACCAACGAAAAAGCGTACGCCATCATCAAAATTCCCTACGCAAAAATTCCCCGTTTTATCGAATTACCCAATCTGGACGGGAAATATTATTTCATGTTTGCGGAAGATGTTATTTCGGCCAACCTGTCCGCTATTTTTGTGGGATATATTGTAGAAGGAAGTTATAATATCAAGATTTCACGCGATGCGGATATTTATATGGATGAGGCGCTTAGCACAAACAATATCATTGAAACGGTTAAAAAGAAAGTCAAAAAACGGAAAATCGGCGATTTGAGCCGCTTTGTTTATGACCGCCGGATGCCGGAAGATTGCTTGGAATACATTTGTGAAACATTTAATATCCTCAAGGAAGATTTGATTCCGGACAATATCCATTTGAATATGGAGGATTTGATAAAATTGCCGAATCCCATCGGGCCGGAACTGAAAGCGCAACCGATGATTCCGCTCCGGTTACCGGAATTGGACCAGGCTCAAACAATATTTTCCGTCATCAGCAAGAAGGATGTTTTTCTGCATTACCCGTATCACAGTTTCGATTATTTCATCCATTTTTTAATGGATGCCGCGACGAATCCCAATGTGGAAGAAATCAAAGTCACCCAATACCGGGTAGCTACGGATTCGGAAGTCATTAATAACCTGATTAATGCAGCGAAGAAGGGAAAAAAAGTAACGGTTTTTGTAGAATTGAAGGCCCGTTTCGATGAGGAAAACAATCTTTTTACAGCCGGGATGATGCAGGAAGCCGGCATAAAGATTATTTACAGTATTCCCGGATTGAAAGTCCATGCCAAAGTGGCTCTGGTAACTGAAAAAGCAAATTTCCGGGGACAAAAAAAGTCCTACGCTTACCTGAGTACCGGTAATTTCAATGAAAAAACGGCGCAGTTGTATTCGGATATGGCCATCATGACTTCCAAAAAGAAACTGACGAAAGACCTGATTCAGCTATTTGAAGTGTTGGAAAACCGTAACAAAGACATTCATTTTGAACATTTATTGGTGACTCCATTCAATATGGTTCCGGCCTTGAAAGAGATGATTCAACGGGAAATCTCGTTTGTCCAACAAGGAAAAAAGGCGCATATTATTCTTAAAATGAATGGTTTGCAAGATCCGGCCATGATTGATGAACTGTATAAAGCCAGTGAAGCCGGCGTACAAATCGACTTGATTGTGCGGGGAATTTGTTGCCTCATTCCCAACCGGCCGTACAGCCAAAATATCCGGATCATCCGGATTGTGGATTTACTTTTGGAACATTCCCGCGTCTGGTATTTTTACAATAATGGGAAAGAAGATTTGTATCTGACTTCCGCCGACTGGATGAAACGGAATTTATACCGGCGCATCGAAACGGCTTTTCCCGTTCTGGACAAAGATAGTAAGCAAACGATTATCGAAATTTTGAATCTGCAATTAAATGATAATGTGAAAGCCTCTCCTCCGGCTCCAACTTGTGAAGAAGAAAACAAGAAGGAAATTCGATCCCAGAGAGATACATATAAATTACTTGCCAAATGAGCTTAAGTAATTTGAATAAAGGGATTGCGTTTCTTACTTTGTTGTTTCGTATTCTTCCTATTGCAAGAAACACAATCCTCGAAATCAATTATTTACTATTTCAACCTTTGTTTTAAAATCACAGGTGTGGCGGCTCACCCTATGAAACAATAAGGTATAAGTCAAACAGCCATTGAAATTTTCAATGGCCTGCGATTTCATCCATCGCAAGTCGGTCGAGTTAAATTCGGCGACAACGAACCGACACGAGCTTCGGGTTATCAAATGGCATTATGTAAATTCGATCTGTTGCCAAAATCTGCTGACCGTCATCTCCGGCGATCCAGAATCGGGATTCTGAACCCGTATAGGCAAGTGTAACGGACCATATAAAACCATATTTGTACGGGCTTGAGGTCCAGCACTGCGACCCCGTGCTAGACGGATAGCGGTTCACGTAGGACCCAAGACTCGAAGCTTGTGCTACTGTGGGCAGCGCCCATCCGATCGAGCAGGCATTAGCAGCGCTGGTTATCGAATAGTAGGCTGTGGTGCCCACGAGTGTATCTGCGGCGGTCGTACTCAATGGCGCAATCATCCAGGTCCCGATGGTGGTGTCAGGATACGTGTATATCTGCGAACTCTGTCCGGCGACTACTGCGTAACCCATTCCGGCAAATACATTTACTTTTTTTGTGCTTGACGTCCCGCTTCCATCTTGTGAGGCGGCAGTAATAGTCGCAGAACCAACTCCAATGCCACGTACCAGCCCTCGTGGATCAACTGTGGCGATACTTGTATTGCTGCTCGACCATACAATCCGCTGATTGGAAGCTGTGACCGGAGCAATAGTAACTTCCAATTGTAAATTTTCATTCCTGCCGACAAGCGTATCGCCGGTGATCGTAAGACCGGTGACGGGAACCACCGGGGCAAGGGCATTCCATTTGCCGCTGTTCCAAAAATAGATACCTGCGCCTTGTCCATTAGTCATACTTGCATTGGTGTTGTAAACCATTGTACCATTCAGCGGATTGGCTCCGTTCAGTTGAGCAGTAGTAGAACCCAAGTTCACGCGCGGAAGCGATAAGCCCAATTTACCGACTGTCGTTGTATCAGTGGCATTCAAATCCAAAATAGCTGAAGGATTCGGATCGTCTATACCACCGATTCGTACTTGCGCATTTACACTTGCCGCACTCATAACGATGAGCGTCAGCATCAAAGAAACTAATTTTTGTTTCATGTCAAAAAAAATTTAATTTGTAATTATTATTCATTTATAAATGGATCCGGTAAAGACAGCTGCGACTAAAAATAAATTTAAATTAATAAAGACGAGAGAAAATGAGAGCGCTGTCTTTACCTTCACCATTATGAGTTCTATTTTGTTGCTTCCAAGCCTCTAAAAAGCAATTTTTTAAAAATAAAAAAGCGTGAGACTTAATTATATCTGGCTTGAAGGCTTTCGACGACCTGTAACTACAAATATATTAAACCCCACGCATTTTGCGCAAGCATTTTAACATATTCTTATAGTTACTGAAAGTGTCGAAATTTTCAAGCCAAGAACGATGTTTTCCTCCCTAAAAGGAGGTTATATGTTTAGAATTTTCTATCTATTTTGTCATAAATATTTATTTCTGTTTATTTAATTGGCAAAAGTAATATCTTTTTTTGTAAAAACCAAGGAATTGTCAAAAATTAACAAATACATTTTTTGTATGTTTGTTTTGAAAATCAAAAAAACGTGGTAACTTCTATAATTTTACCGGCTATGACAAGCAAGAAAATAAAAACAAGGGTATAAAAAAAGCGTCCCCAATTATGGAGGACGCCTTTTTCATATATTTATTTTGAATTATTTCTTCAAGATCACCTTATAGGTAGAAACGGTTTTGCCGTTGTCCACAGAAATAAGATAGATACCGTTGGTATAATTCAAATGGATTTCCTGTACACCGGTCGATTGGTAAGAAGCCAGATTCCTGCCTGAAAGGTCTGCTACATGAATCGTAGCATTGCCTGCAGAAGTTACCTTGATGCTTCCTTTGGAAATTACCGGATACACAGAGGAAGAAATACCTATTTTATCGATGCCGTCTGTTTTGCCTGTCGTGAATGCCCAGGTAATAACATCTCCCTGATTTTGAAGATACCTCGTAATAACTACTGTGTATTGGGTTTCTTCAGCAAAAGCCAAATTTTCATGCGTAATTTTCAATTTGTTGGTAGGAACTTCAATGCTTTCTCTATCCAATAATCCGACAGCGTCTTCCCCATTGATTTTGATGCTTGGAGCTGCACCTATACCGGTATAAGCCCGTAAGAAGATATTCTGATTGAATTCCAAGGTGATAGGCGTATCCAATGCTACGTCTGTCGCATCTTCTGCAGGAACATACGTCACTACTTCAAGCGGTTGATTGCGAGTGATAAATGACCAGGAATATCCGGCATAACCGGCGATGGCGTTTGCCGGAATCGTTACCGTATATTCGGTACTGTAAGCGAAATCGGCATGTGCAATTGTCAGTACTTTTCCTTCAAAAGTAGCTGCTACATTGGCCACTGCATTATTGCTTGCATCTTTAATCGTAACCCCGGTCAAATCAGGCGCGCCGTTGCTATCAATGTTCTTATCAAAAGTCACTGTTACCGGAGCATCCAATGCCACATTGTCGTCATATTCTCCCGGTACCGTATAATCCACTCTCAGGCTTGCCAATTCGGTGGTGAACGACCAGGTAATCGCTTCTGCTACTCCTACAATGGCTCCGGCAGGAATCGTTACCGTATATTCGGTGTTATATGCCAAATCCGCATGCGCAATCGTGATACTCGGCAATTGCATCGGCGGGAAACCGGATGCTATATCTTGAGTTGCAACTACCTCTGCTACTGCATTACCGGCAGCATCTTTGATGGTAACACCGGTAAAATCAGGATCTGCGTTAAAACTCGATCTTTTATCAAAATTAACTTTTACATCCGCATTCAATGCCACTCCGGTTGCTCCGTTTGCAGGAGTTAATCCTCCATCCGCAAGAACAGTGATGGTTGCAGGAACGGTCATAAACGACCAGCTAACTACTTCATCAATACCGGCGATAGCGCCAACGGCCAGTTGTACCGTATAATTTTTATAAGTCCGCAAATCATCGTGAATGATGTTGAGTTTATTCGGATTTTCCGCATCAATAGCAGGAGCCACTCCATCGGCTTTGGAAGCCGGATCGTCTGTTTCAAAAACGCTGATTTTTGTATAATCGGGTGCGCCGTTGATATTCACTGCTTTATCAAATGTAATGCTTACCGGTGCATTGATAGCTACATCTGTAGCGTTGTTGGCCGGTACTGTATCTGTTACGGCAATCACTGCTTTTTCAGTAGTGAACGACAAAGTCCACGTATTCAGCGCTTCAGTAAAAGTTCCGGTTTCAATCCGTATGGCATAGTCCGTATTGTAGGCAAACGGAGCATGATTGATTTTTAATGTATTGCCGGTAACTTCCAAATTGTCGGCATCCACAGCTATCGTGTTGATCTTGATTTTGGAAGCGTCAGCGATTGTAAATGCCCGGTTATATACGATGGATACTTCTGCGTCCACCGGTATATTTATATCATAAGATGTAATAGACGTACTGACTCTGGCCAACGCAACAATCGTTGTAAACGACCAGGTATAGTCGCTGTCGTATCCTTTAACGGTTCCTTTCGGAATAACTACCGTATAAGCGGTATTATATCCCAAATTATCGTGCGCAATGTTGATGATGCCCGAATCGGTTTCGTCCACCGTGGCCACTACATTTTTTATTAATTGGCCGGTTGACGTTTTGATATAGATGTTATCCAATACCGGAGCGCCATTGGTAGATACGCTTTTATCAAACTTAATGCTGATAGGCGTATCTATCAAAATACCCGTTGCCGCATCGGCCGGCGATACTGCATCTGTTTCAACAGGCGCAATAGCCGTTGGAGTATTCCGGGTGGTAAATGTCCAGGAAAGAAGTCTGTCAAAACCGGCAATTGTTCCCGCAGGAATGTTTACAGTATATTCATATTCGGTAAAATTTGGATGAGGTATCCTTGCAGCTATACGCCCAGGTACTGCCAGCAGAGGCTCACTTACCGGAACTCCATTGAGGGTAATTTTTGTTCGATCAGCCACTGTAATCGTACTGATAGGTATCGCGCTACCAAACTCAACTACAACCGCTCCATTAGCAGCAACATTTGTTGCTCCGGGCAGAGGATTTAATGTCAGCCCTTCCAACTGCGTATTCACCCGGATATACAGATTTGAACCGGAATTATTATACGCTAAAGCAGTAGTGCCTTGATCAAACTGATAATAACCGCCTCCGGTTACATAACCGGCGCCTATTCCAATTGTACCGCTACCGCTGTTTGTTGTTTGTTTAATACCAAAGAAATAAGTGCCTGCCGCCAAAGATTGCGGCGTTGCAAACCGGTAATTTATGAAATTAGCAGCTACATTGTTCGGTGCGGCGGCTATTCCCGGCCGTTGAAATTCTTCGGAAGTATAAACCGGAGTAGATTCTACCGCATTTGTTTCCGGATCAACGCTATAAATGTAAACCTTAAATCCGGGAGCCGAAGGCGTATAGGCTGTTCCCCAGGCTACGGATAATGATTCGATTACATCTGCTTCACCCAAGGTAAATTTATAACCGAAAGTGCTGGAAGTATTTCCGCTACCAGTACTGACAATACCATCTGCTACGGTTGAAAATACACCGGGCGTTAATGCAAATGTATTGGAAGTAACGTCTGTCAATGCTGTTCCATCGGCCTTTTGTAATTCGTATGTAAGGGAATAATTTCCATAAGCCGTAGGCGCAAAAGGAGTTGTAAATGTAAGGTTTACCGATTGAAGCGGCGCCAAAGCCGGAACATCTACCGTTGAGCTGTAAGTGTAATCACCTCCTGTGGAAGTAATTTTTACTTTCGCTTCACCGGCAGTAACGGCTTTCCCCAAGTTTTGAACCGTAGCATTCAATGCCTGGTTTGCTTGTTTAAGTGGGATTTGAGGCGTCACAGCGGATGTCGTAACTGCTAAATCAACCGTTGCGGCGTTTGTATCAACCAAAGCCACTTTATAAAGGACAGTCGCAAAAGGGCCGTTATCCGTAATTCCTCTAAAGCGGATTTTGATGCTTTGACCTGCATAAGCGGACAGGTCTTTCGTCAAAACAGTGGTCGAAGTCGTGGATACATTGTGTCCTGTCAAGGATGCCAGAATGTTTTCCGTACTTGCCGTCCAGGTTTCGCCTCCGTTTGTTGACACTTCAAAGAAGATTTGTTCTCCATCTGAAGTAGGAGCAGGATAGGAGGCCACTTTAACCTCTTGAATTTCAAAATACAAAGTGGATGTTCCTGCTGCCGGGGTAAATGCCGGACTTACCAAGGAGAATGTCCGCACAGCTTGCGCTCCATTGAAATAGGCAAAGGTTCCGGCCGGTTTAGGTTGCCAGTTCCAATTGGCATTCGCATTCCAACCTCTATATACGGTAACGGTAGTTCCAAAAAATGGAGACGTTGTGGTTACGGTGTCTGTTGTACCGTACCAACCATCAGTTTCCGGATCACCGACTCCACCGGAAAAGGTTTCGATCCAACCGGCGGCAAACGTAGCGCTACTAATGACTAACGCTAACAAAATTAGGTAAATTCTCTTCATACTCTTCTCTTTTATATTAACAATAATTTAACTCAACGAACTACAAAGCTACATTTTTATTTCTAAACGCAAATCATGAAGCGGCATTTTTTTTTGGTAATGTTTCAAAAATACCATAAATAGGGTATGTTTTTACAAGGACATGTACACCGTTTGACAAAGTAGTGCCGAATAAATAAACGTCACCGCCTTCTTTCAGTTTCAATTTTTTTCGTAGATCAGCCACTGTCAGGGGGAAATTGCGGATCGTGAGATTGGCTTTATCTAAACCGGTTAAAAATGCTTTCAAGTCCTTCTTATTCAGGGAAGAAACGGCTTCTACCCGGAAGATGCGGCCGGGAAAATCCGGGACACAGTGGGTGGAAGTATATAAATGACTGTCCGGATGCAGTTTTTCTACCTTATACCGCAAAGCGAGGCCTTTGTAGAATCCGGCTTTCAACAGCGAGGCATTGGGTTCGTAAAGGAAATCTTTTATTTCCGGGGTGTAAGCCATCTGCGCTTTTTTTTCTTCCGGATATTCAAACGACAAGGTTTGATCCTCTTTTTTCCGCAAATTCACACACGTAATCAAAGGCGCCGGAGTATCTCCTTTTTTAAGTAGGAAAAGCAATTCCTTGCATTCGTTTTCCACACTGACCACATGCACTTCCCTGACATTTTTTAATACCCGCAAGGCGGCGTTTATGTCCAATAAGGGGGAAAGTTTGATTAAAACCGTACCGGCTTTTTTTAGAAGTAAATCCTGAATTTCCAAGAGATTGGGTTCGCAATCTTCTATTAATACCGTTTTTTTGCCGGACAGCGATCGTCGGGCCGGATCCAAGTAAATGCAATCGACCGGATCCATTTGTTCCAAAAATTCGGTTCCGTCACCGGATTCTATTTGGATGGAATTTAATTCCAAGACAGAGAAATTGTGTTTAGCGAGTTTGGCCAATTCTGCTTGTTTTTCCACATAAGTCACCCGGGAAAAATTGGGGGAAATAAAGGCCGTATCTACGCCCAATCCACCGGTGAGATCGACAAAGGAATCTCCCGAAAGCAAAGAAGCTTTGTAACGGGCGGTTTTTTCGGAAGAACACTGTTCGAGGGGCAAACGTCCCGGATACCTGATTTCGTCCGATGGATACCAGGATGGGATTTTGTGTTCGATGATTTGGCGTCCGGAGATTTGTGTGAGCGCCGCAGGGATATCTATTTCAGCGAAAGATTGGGATTGTAAAGCCAACTTCTGCACATCGTCAAAGCGGTGCGCGATTATAAATTTTTTCGTGGCTTCATTCATTTGTTTCTTGGGATTTCGGGTAAAGCCTTTAATGTCAGGCTTTTGAATTATTCTAAATTAATTCGCTGCGCATAGATGTCCCCTTTCAGGAAAACACCGGCCATACTTGCAAATTTATCTTCCGATTCGGTGGTATAAAAACGCACGGTTCCGTTTTTGGAACAGAGTGCGTCTATTTCAGGATGGCGGCAAAGGTAATCTGCCAGGCTTTCGGCGACATATTCTCCCTGTGACACAAGAGAAACCGTTTCCGGCAAATAGCGCCTGATTTTATTTTCCAACAAAGGATAATGCGTACATCCCAAAATAAGCGTATCAATGCAAGGATCTTTTTCCAGGATGGAATCAATATGTTGCTTGACAAAATAATCTGCTCCCGGTAAATCGTATTCCCCGTTTTCTACCAAAGGCGCCCACATAGGACATGCTTCGCCTGTTACGACGATTTCCGGAAACAGTTTCTGTATTTCCAAGGGATACGAACCCGAATAGATTGTTCCGGGTGTTCCCAGCACTCCCACATGGTGCGTTTGTGTTAATTTTCCTACATTTTCTACGGTAGGGCGAATGACTCCCAAAACCCTTTTCTGCGGATCAATTTCCGGCAAATCTTTTTGTTGGATGGTCCGCAACGCTTTGGCCGAAGCCGTATTACAAGCCAGGATAACCAACCGGCAACCTTCGTCGAAAAGCTTTTTGACCGCTTGAAGTGTAAATTCATAAACGACTTCAAAAGAACGGCTTCCGTAAGGTGCACGAGCATTATCCCCCAAGTATAAATAATCGTATTGAGGTAAACGATGACGGATTTTCTCTAAAATAGTGAGGCCTCCGTATCCGGAATCGAATACGCCGATGGGAGTTATAATCCTAATTTTTTCTTTACTAACGGACTTGCATCCACAGCAGACGGACTAACATATAAAAGGCTGCTTGCATCCAAAATATAGGTGAACCCGTTTTCATCACCTACTGCTTTCAAAGCTGTCCGTACTTTTTGTTGAATAGGCGTAAGTAATTGTTCGTATATTTTTTGCAAAAGTTTTTGGGATTCTTCCTGAAAAGTAGAAGCTCTGTTTTCGACATCCTGAATTTCCTGCATTCGTCTTATCCTGATAGTTTCAACGAGCTTATCCGCTTCAGCCATAAAAGCTTCATACCTTTTCTTGTATTCTTCTTCGAGAATGCCTAATTCTGTTTGGATAGCAGTTTGTGTCTTTTGCAATGAATCTTGCATTTGTTTGTATTCGGGCATTACCTGAATGACATCGGCAGAATTGAAGTAAGCGATTTTCTCTTGTGCAAATGCTCCTACGGGAATTAATAAAAGAGCAAATAATACGATTTTCTTAATCATGGGTTATCAAATTTTTATTTTTAAATACTATTTTTTTTTGCGCTGCAAATATACGCAATTATTTTGAATATCCGAGTTTTGCCAATACTTCGTTGCTCACATCAATCTGCGGGGATGCAAAAATGATACTCATGGCCGAAGCCCTGTCCACAACTGCTGCATATCCCTTGGTGGTAGCAATTTCTTTTATAGCCGTATAAATCTCGTCCTGAATCGGTTTGATAAGGCTTTCCCTTTTTTTATACAACTCGCCGTCGGCGCCGAAATATTTGCGTTTCAATTCCTGGGCTTCCTGTTCTTTGGCTACAATATCCGCTTCCCGTTTGGTTTTCATTTCAGGAGAAAGAAAAACCAAATCCGCCTGGTAAGTCTTATACAGGTTTTGCGCTTCTTGTTGAACCGCTTCCACTTCTGTTTGCCATCTTTTAGAGATGGTGTTCAATTGTTCGTTCGCCATTTCGTAAGCCGGAATATTTTTCAAAATATATTCCATGTCGATCAAAGCGAATTTTTGCGCTTGCATATTTACCGCGCCCAATGCTCCTATTGCCAATAAAAGGCATACTACAACTATTTTTTTCATATAATTATTATTTTTACCCCTAACCCCTAAAGGGGAACCGCTTTTGCATGATAATCATGCGTCAGTCAAGTCCCCTTTAGGGGATTTAGGGGTTATTAAAACTCTTGTCCAAGAATAAAGTGGATTTGTGAACCGGAAACTTCTGCTCCCGGTGTAGGCCTGTCAAATCCATACGCCCAATCGATACCCATCAAACCAATCATCGGCAAGAAAATACGGGCGCCGACTCCGGCCGAACGTTTCAAATCAAACGGGCTGAATGATTTGATATCCGACCACGCATTTCCTGCTTCTATAAATGCTAAACCATAAATAGTGGATGTTTGTTCAAGCATAAACGGATAACGCAGCTCCAATGCCAATCGGGTATAGGCATAACCGTCCTGATTAGGGGTTAGTGAGCCGGCTTCATATCCGCGGAGACCAATGGTTTCATTGGCATACATGGTCGAATAACCGGTCATTCCGTCACCACCCATGTAGAATGTTTCAAAAGGATTGTACTTATGTGAATTATAAGTGCCTACAAAACCGTATTCGATGCGACTCATAATAACCGGCGTCCGTTTGACTTTTTCCCGGTTTGCCAGCGGAATAAATATTTTACTTTTGAATTTCCATTTATGATATTCGATCCATTTATACATTTGAGGATCGCTTAACGGCAATTTGGCATAATCTACGTTATCAAATAAAGAGTAGGGCGGGGTAGCATTGACCGACAACGAAAATGTCGAACCGACACGGGTATATAACGGATTATCAATGGAACTGCGTCCCAAAGTAAGCCCCAGGGTCAAACTGTTCGCTTTCCCGTTCTGTACGACAAAATACCGCCAGTTGTTCATCATATAGCGTTGGTACGCCAATTCACCCATCAGCGTGAAATAGTTGTCCGGCCAATTCAACCGTTTACCGTAACTTGCCGACAATCCCAATATTTTCATGGACTTGTTTTCGTCGTAGGCATAACTGCCACTTGAACCATATCCGTAGCTGGAACCGTAACCGTAACTGCCATAACCGCCGTAGTAACTGGATCCGTAAGGATACATGCTGCTATAAGATCGGGAGTCTATATCCGTCTGAATCATGTAGTAAGCGCCTAATGAAAAACTGTTCGGCCGTTTTCCGCCAAACCACGGATCCATAAAGGAAATGCTGTACGATTGATAATAACGGCCATTGGTTTGAGCGCTCACAGTCAGGGTTTGACCTTCCCCTTGAGGGATAATTCCCTTGTAAGTGCTTGGGTGAAGCAGGTTGTTGATCGAAAAATTGGAAAATTTAAAACTCAACCGCCCGATCACTCCGGTTTGTCCCCAGCCGGCGGAAAATTCCACCTGGTCGTTTGCTTTGGATGTCAGATTGTAACTGATATCTACCGTACCGGCTTCTTGATCGGGAATAGGTTGAATATCCATTGATTCCGGATCGAAATGCCCCATTTGGGCGATTTCCCGGGCCGAACGCATCAAAACTTCCTTACTGAATAACTGTCCCGGTTTGGTCACTAATTCCCGGCGGATAATATCTTCGTAAAGCCGGTCATTCCCATTGATAATGATGCGGTTAAGTGTTGCCTGTATCCCTTCCGTAACACGTATTTCCACATCTACCGAATCATTTTCAATATACACTTCCACCGGATCCATGCCGGAAAAGATGTACCCGTTGTTGTAATAAACGTTGGCTACCGCATCTTCATCGGAAGAAAGCCGTTCGTTCAATTTCTTTTGATTATATACGTCACCTGGCGCCATGTCGAGTATAAAGCCTAAAACATCGGACGAATATAAGGTATTTCCCACCCACTTGATGTCCCGGATATGATATTTATCTCCTTCATCCACATTCAGATAAATATCGACGTGTTTGTCATCTACAGGCACTACACTGTCGGAAACGATGTAAGCATCGCGGTATCCTTTTTCGTTGTATTTGAGAATCAGGTTATCCAAATCCTTTTCGTATTCTTCTTTCACGTATTTTTTGGTACTGAAAAGTTCCCTTATACTCAACAACGGCCTTTTTTTCAAGGAAAAACCTTCATTGGTTTTCTTCATGGCCTTTTTCAAGTCGTTATCCGAGAGTTTTTCATTTCCGGTAATGTAAATATTTTGGATTTTCGTCTTTTCGTTTTTATCTACATTAATATCCAGAATCACTTTTCCTTCGTTGGAAATATCGTCTTTTTGCTGGATTTTTATGACCGCATTGCTAAATCCTTTTTCATCAAAATAATCTTTGATACGCTTCCGGGCGCGGTTGATCAGGTTGGGCGTTAGCTGGGAACCGCGCGCCATACCTATCTTGGCTTCCAAATCTTCCTTTTCGCCTTTCTTTATTCCGGAAAAATTGATGCTGGAAATAAGGGGATTGGGTTTTAAGGCAATTTCCAACCAGACACTGTCGGCTGTTTGCTTGGTCGCCAATATTTTTGCATCGGAAAACAATCCGTGTTTCCAAAATGCTTTCAGGGATGCAGTGATTTCCTCTCCCGGAATACTTACTTTATCTCCCACCGAAAGGCCGGATATGCCGATCAATACATAGTCTTCGTATCCGTAACTCTCTACTCCCGATACTTTTATGTCTGCGATGGTGTATTTCTTCGCATCATTCAAACTATAGGTAATGACGGGAGATGTGTCAGTTGTTTCCTGTGCGAATAATGGGAAGAATGAAAGAAATGAAGCAAATGAAAAAAATGAAAATACTAATTTTCTCATTGTACTCTCTTTCATTTTTTTCATTTGCTTCATTTTCTCCATTTCTTTCATTTCTTTCATCCTTTTCATTTCTTTCATTTATTCAATTTGATCTGTTCGCCGGTTTTACCGAATCGTCTTTCCCTTTTCTGAAAATCCAGAATCGCTTCGTAAAGGTTCTCTTCCCTAAATTCGGGCCAATAAACAGAAGTAAAATAAAGTTCCGCATAAGCCAATTGCCATAAAAGGTAATTGCTGATGCGGTATTCGCCTCCCGTCCGGATCAATAAATCCGGATCAGGAATATTTTGGGTGGAAAGATGCTTGGAAATCACTTCTTCGGTGATGTTTTCTATTTCCAAACTTCCTTCTTTTACTTTTCTTGCAATCGTTTTAGCGGCTTCGGTTATTTCCCAACGGGAAGAATAGCTGAGCGCCAACACCAAAGTCAATCCGGTATTGTGACTTGTTGTTTCGATACATTCGTTCAAATTGTCTTTGGTGACTTGCGGCAAACGATGCACATCCCCGATTACCTGGAGACGCACATTATTCTTCATCAAATCCGGCGTTTCGCGTTGAATAGCAGTCACCATCAACGCCATCAACGCATCTACTTCCTCTTGGGGACGATTCCAATTTTCGGTTGAAAAAGTATAGACCGTCAGGTACTTGATACCGATATCTCCTGCAGCTTCTACTACTTTACGAACCGAAACAACACCTTCCTGATGGCCCATATAACGATCCATGCCGTTCTGTTTCGCCCATCGCCCATTCCCGTCCATTATGATGGCGATATGCCGGGGAAGCCGTGTTAAATCAATTTGTTCTTTCATCAGTTTGTTATACATCTTCCATCCCTGAGTCCAAATTCCCAGGTAATGGAAAAAAGTAAAGTATTATACCAATCTCTGTTTTTGAATAATCCGTTTTGAACATGATACGGATTATTCAAGTTAAATCCTTCGGAATCAGGTGCATCAAAACTGTCGTTAAACAATTTATGAACTGTATATTCCACACCCAGATTCAACCGGTTTCTTATCTTATATTTTACGCCCACTCCCAATGGAAAATTAATTCCGAAGAAAGTTTGGTTTTTCCCGGGAGCTACCGTCACTCCCAAACCGGCCAACATATAAGGAGAAATTTTACTTGTATTCAGATACGCAAATTTGTCGCTATACGGCAGGAAATTGAATTCCATTTGTCCGCCTAACTCAAAAAAACTGCGGCTGAAAGACGTTTGTGCATGGCCGGGAAATACATTTTCTACGTTTTTCGTATCACCCGTCACTTTTCCCATGAATAAATCCGCTTTCAATGCCCAACGGAAATTCAGGTTGTTCCTGAATATCAGCCCGGCCGCCGGATTCCATCCCTTGAAAAGGGAATTTTCATTGGCATCCCCCATGTACATGGACATTCCCGCCATTCCTCCAATTTCGTACCTGTATTCTTGTGCAACCGCCGTTGCACCCCAACATGCAAGCATGCCGGCGATTAATACTACTTTTATATATTTTGAAACTGATTCCATAAAAATACGATCCCTTAATGAAAACGCTAAAATCGCTTCAAAATTATATTTATCCTTACTTTTGTCTCTTAAGTCCGTCATTTCGAGCGTAGCGAGAAATCTAAATTGTTCCGTAGGGCCTACGACTTAGCCTTAGATTTCTCGCTACGCTCGAAATGACGATTTTTTTCATTCTTTGAATGTATGAGAATTTAATACTCCTTTCCAAATATCCGTCAGAGGCGATTGATTTCGTCCGCCGGCTATATAAAAATATTTCCCATCCGTATCGACCACTACCGAAGCATCGTATCGTAAAATATAGTCTTCCGGAGCGTGTGTTTTTTCTCCCCGGGCTTTCCAGACAAGACCACCGTCCATCGAATAATATATCTCGTTATTGTAATCTTCATTTTCCAGCAAACCGCCTAAAAACCAAATTTCATTGTTATACAAAAAAGCATTTCCGCCTTTAATGGCCGGAAGCGGATTTTGCGTATTGGACAGTTTTACCCAATACAGTCCGTTTTCTGTAGCCCAAACGTTTTGCAAATTACCGACAAGAGTGATTTTATTTAAAACCAACGCCCGGTTATTGATAACCGAAAAAGTTGTATTCGGAAAATCGGCGGGCGTTTGCTCACCATAATTTAATGTTTTGACTTCATTTGTAATTGAAAGGATATCGGGAAAGAAGGCAAAGAGGTTAATCCCGTCCTTATTATTTACCACTAAAGACAGACCCGCTTTTTGAGCTGCACTTGGTTCTTCCAAATAACCTAAAATAGCAACCACAACATCCTCATTTTCCGTATTCGTATTTATTTTATTCCAGGAAGAGGCATCTGTAGAAACATATAATTCTCCCGTTGAAGTAAAAGCGAATAAAGCCTCTTTACTCGTTTGAATCCCGTTGATAACCAAAGTATTAGGAAGCCCGTTCAAATTATTGTCCGGTTCCCATTGCTCCATATCTGTGGATTTATAGGAAGAAATTGTTCCGGCATCATTGACGAAAGTATAATAAGCCTCCTTAAATTTCACCGTTTTGTTATTCCCTGAACTGAGAAAATCCGCAGAAGTTACCTTCGCATATTGTACGGAATCGGGATCTACCTGATGAATATTTATTTTGAGTGTATATTCTTTTTTAATATTTATGTCGGAAGGAGCAAATACCGAAAATTGCAAACCACCCTGCAAAGCTTTGGAAATATCCAGCGAATCAGTTGTTTTTACCCAAACGGAATCTCCATTCACAAGAGTCAGCAGATTGGACATTCCCGAACCACTGGTGAACGTGATTTTCACTTTATTAATTTCCTGTTTTAAATGACGTAGCGTATCGGTTAAATAAGGTAGGGAATCGTGATTGTAAATTTCACCGGTGGTCTGGTCGATACTGAAAAGAGTTTTGGCCAGGATAGACACCGAATCGTGTGAAAGGAACAAAGAAGTAATTTGGGCGTCTGTAGAAACGATATATTCATCTTCATCACTTCCTCCCAAACAAGAAGCCAAGCCCGTTAAAAGTAACGAACTTAGCAGAATGTAAAAACCGGTTTTTAAATGCACCATACTGTTTTATTTTAAAAAAAGCTTTTGCCATGCAAAAGTAGAAACATTTTTGACTTAAATTGCTAACTTAATCAATATTTATATATTTTTAGTTCTTAAAGAGTAAAATCAAAGTTTTTTCACATTTTTGAACACTTTTCAACCGGCCGGAAATGACCGGCGCTTTTACTCCTTCTTTCAACTCCATCGCGCTCACTTCTATTTGCGCTTCATCCCACAAATTTTCTTTCAGAAAACTTTGCAAAAGGCTCGCGCCGCCTTCTACAATCAGCGATTGAATGCCTTGTGCATGTAATTCGCGCATCAACTCCGGAAGCGTTTTACGGCTGTCGGCTTTTATCTTCACCGGATCATTTCCATGCCAATAACGCACATTCAACAGCGGTTTATCCAATTCCTGCGTTCGGGAGCCTACCATAATCGCCGTTTCTTCCGCCCGCATCTTGTGAACTAATGTCCGGGTAAAGTCATTTGAAAACACTACCGGCTTTTGTCCGTCATTTATTTCCCGGATTTTATCGATGTATCCGTCGGAAGACTGCGCCCATTTCAAAATAATGTAAGGCCGTTTTTTGTTTACGAAAGTCAAAAAACGTTTGTTGAGTTCCTCACATTCTTCTTTCAATACGTCCATTACCACTTCAATCCCGGCGTTTCTCAGCCTTTCGATTCCTTTTCCCGCCACTTGCGGAAACGGATCCGTTTGTCCGATAACTACGCGCGGAATCTGTTTTTCGATAATTAATTCCACACAAGGAGGCGTTTTCCCGTAATGAGCGCAAGGCTCAAGATTCACATACAAAGTGGAATCTTTCAATAATTCGGGCTTGCGTACGGAATGAATGGCATTCACTTCCGCATGGGCCTCTCCCCATTTCCGGTGATAGCCTTCCCCGATTATTTTACCCTTGTGGACAATCACTGCGCCGACCATCGGATTAGGAGCAACGGAACCGATTCCTTTTTTTGCCAATTCCAGGCAGCGGCGCATGTATTGGGTGCACGGTTCACGGTTCACGGTACATGGATCGTCCTCACTATTCGTGCACCGTGCACCTTTGCACCGTGTACCCAAAATCATTATCTTTGCAGTCATGCAACAAACATTACAGTACATACAGGAACAATTGCAAGGCTTATATCCTGCTACTGAAATCAAATCTTTCAGCTATTGGATCCTGGAATTTGTCTGCCAAAAAGACAAACACGCTCTTTTGCGCGACAAAGATAATCAATTATCGGCAAAAGAAACCGGTAAGGTGCGGGAGATTGTTGAAGAATTGAAAAAATACCGTCCGATACAATATATAGTAGGGGAAACGGAATTTTACGGATTGAAATTCCGTGTGGATGAAAATGTGTTGATTCCCCGGCCGGAAACGGAAGAATTAGTGGATTTAATACTAAACCTTTCACCTCTCCCTTGTGGAAAGGGGCTTATTTTAGATATTGGCACAGGTAGCGGCTGCATTGCAATTGCCTTAGCCAAGCATCTTCCCCAAGCATCTGTCTATGCCCTTGATATTTCGGAAAAAGCGCTGGAAGTTGCCCGGAAAAATGCGCAACTGAATAATGTAAACGTTGAATTTATCCAACAAGATATTCTGACAAACACCCCATTTTCCATTTTCCATTTTCCATTTTCCATTCTTGTCAGCAATCCACCTTATATTATTCCTTCGGAAAAAAGAGAGATGTCTTCCAATGTATTGAATTACGAACCGCACCAGGCATTATTTGTTCCGGAAGAAAAACCGCTTTTGTTTTATGACAAAATTGCCGATATAGGTTTACAACATTTGGCAGAAAACGGGTTGCTTTTTTTTGAAGTCAGCGCCTTTTTTGGAAAAGCCGTTGCCGATATGTTGCGGAAAAAAGGATACACATCCATAGAATTATTCAAGGATATTTCCGGGAAAGACCGGATGATAAAGGCGGAATTGACGCATTAAAATTAGGTAACCTATTCTGTAGTTAGGTTTTTGAGGGGCAAACATTCTCTGCAATGATGAAACCGCTCCGCGGTTTTGGGTAGATGGGGTGAGATTTTTTCTACAATAATGCAATCGCTCCGCGATTGGCGGTGGGCATTATGGTTCATTTGTATCTGCAATGATGAAACCGCTCCGCGGTTTTGGGTAGCTGGGGATGAGATTTTTTCTACAATAATGCAATCGCTCCGCGATTGGCGGTGGACATTATGGTTCATTTGTATCTACAATAATGCAATCGCTCCGCGATTGGTGTTTTTTGGTCATCCCCATTGTCGGAGTAAATAATGTCAACGCCGGAGGCGTTGCATTATTGTAGTTATTAATCAATCTCATATCCCCTACAATCGCGGAGCGATTGCATTATTGTAGTAGCACAAAATAATACCACCTACCACCGTCAACCGCGGAGCGGTTGCATAATTACAGAAATCAGAAAAAAAAACAAATCAATAATATTGGAATTTAATCAAAATTATCTTATTTTTGTACAATATTGTTTTTAATAATTATTTAATCTCCAGCATTATGCCGAAGCCCAATGTTTACACCCAAATTTACATACAGTTAGTTTTTTCTCCTAAAAATCGGAATGCACTATTACACAAAGAAATTCGACCTACTGTATTTTCTTACATTTCAGGAATCGTCGATAAAATGGCGCATAAATCTATTGCTGTTAATGGAATGGCGGATCATGTTCATATTCTATTCGGACTGGATCCGAAGATTTCAATTTCCGACACTGTTCGCGACATTAAACGTTCATCTTCTTTATTTATCAACTCTAATCATTTATGCCGTTATAAATTTGAATGGCAGGAGGGCTATGGCGGATTTTCTTATGGTCGGTCTAATTTAAATAAGGTTTATAAATATGTTTTAAATCAAGAAAAACACCACCAAAAAATGACATTTAAAACCGAATATACTGGTTTTTTGGATAGATTTGAAGTTCCATACGAAGATCCCTATTTATTTCAATTTTTTGATTAATAAATGATAATGCAACATCTCCGATGTTGTATTCGGATGGTAGAGACGCGATTAATCGCGTCTCTACGTTATGCAACCGCTCCGCGGTTGACGGTGGTAGGTGGTATTATTCTGTGCTCCAATAATGCAACGCCTCCGGCGTTGACATTATAAAAAACGCCCGCATTGCAACGAAGCAAATGCGGGCGTCAGTAAAATTACTTTTTAATTATTATCCTCAAGGAATAATGAAAATGGTTACGCGGTTCCAATCATTTTCTGCAAACGGTTGTACTTTATCACCATAATGTTTAAGTACCAAACGGCTTTTATCAATACCGAATTTGCCTGTTAACAAGTTAGCAACAGCATTTGAACGGTTTTTTGATAATTGCAGGTTAAGAGAAGGAGTACCTGTATTTTTGTCAGCATAGCTGGCTAATTCCAATTTAGATCCCGGGTGGCCAATCAGGTATTCAGCAGCTTTTGCTACATTTACCAATTGGTTATCGCGAACTACATAGCTGCCGATCGTGAAAAATACCGGAGTTAATTCTTCTGTCTTTGCAGGTTCCGGTTGTTTAACTTCCGGGCAAACGGGTACCGGAGGACAAGCAGGCGCCGGAGGACATACTGTACCCGGACGGTTGCGAAGTTCGTTGATTTCTCTGTTCAATGCATCTACTTCAGCTTGATCATACAATGGAGCTTTGATGAAATGACGGAAATTGAAACGATAAGTTAAACCTAATCTTGCATTTGCAACGATATCCATATTATGTGAGCCACCAGCCAAACGATCGAAGTTGTCGGGAGCGGTTATTGCTTGAGCATCCAAATAAAGATCCCATCTGTCACCCAGACGGAAGTTTAATTGCAAACCGAATTTTTCTACAATACTGTTAACCGCTGTTACATTGTCATTAAGATCCAAGAGATTATCAAAATCGTTTGATCCAAAAGTATGAGCATAACCCAAACCTGCATAAATTACCGGATTGAAGAATGCTTTCGGATTGTAATGCGTGAAAAGATTTTTCAGATTTACCAAGAAATCCAATGTACCTGCTGCATAAGTAACTTCGTTGGTATAACCACCTCCATCTCTTGCTTCCAAGAAACGAGATCCGTCTCCGGAATAATAACCAATAGAACCAGCAGTTGGGTAATGTTTACCTGTGTACCATAAACCGGTTGTACTTGTAGAATAGCCCTTTAGTTGTGCACCTGTAGCATTGATACGAAGTCCCCATACCGGAGAAAACCATTTACCGACAGATAAACCACCTGTTGGAACCAAATCATCAAATGCGTCTAAATCTCTGGAATTTTCAGACAATAAACGAGCAACCCCACCTTCTAAAGAGAAGAACCAATTGCTATTTGGTTTGTTGGCTACCCATGTAGTTCTTACGGCTGTTGAATTAGCTTGTTTATCGACTGCGGTCAGATACACTTCCCGGGCTTTCTCGTCGCCGGGATACTGATTTTCCACAGCCAATTCTTTTTGTGCATTCACACACACGGCTGAAAGCAGAAATACTGCTGTTAAAAATAAATTTTTCATCTTCTTTTTGTTTAGGATGTATTAATTAAAATTGATAATTTTCACTTTCTTTTCTTTACTGCTTTTTATAAGCCAGCAAATTTTGGGCCAAATTTAACTATTTTACATAGAACTACCAAGAAATTCTATATTTTTTTAAACATGGCACCCATTTTTTTTCTCAAATTGAGAATATTTTACATATAAACGCCCATCCCATTCATATTGTTTATATTTTTTTTTACCTTTGTAAATCAAATTAGCGTTCAACGCATGAAAAAAACACAATCGCTACTAATCTTGTTTTTCCTGGGAATTCTATTTTCCCTCCGGGCGCAAGATTTCAAACTTATCGAATCCGGTTATTTTCGGAATAATGGAGTAAATATAATGGCTTTTGACGACATTTACCCCGAAGGACACCAAGGCGGACTGTCGATCATTATGCACGGCAACCGGGTCGCAACGAACGGGGATCTCCGTCTGGAAGCTACTCCCGGGCAATGGCAGCCCGTTCCCAGACAAAACGATCGCCGGTTGGATGCCGCTGCCAATACGATTACGGCTTTTATGAGCTATCCCGATTCTTCCCGCCACCTCACCGGTTTCAATCCTATGCTCTATCCGGATATTACGCTTAATTATACGGTAACGGTGAAAGGCGAAGGTAAATCCATCCTTGTAACCGTGGATTTAGACCGCCCCGTTCCTGAAAAATTGATTGGGAAAGTGGGATTCAACCTCGAATTGTTTCCGGGCGCTTTATTCGGTAAAACCTGGATTATGGACAATCAAACCGGTATTTTTCCCCAACAACCGAACGGGCCGCTTCTGGAAACGGCTCCGAATCATTCCCATCCGGGGAATTTCAATCCTGCCGGAAAAGCCGACTCCCAAAAACTGATAACCGAAACGTATTCCCCCATGGCAGCCGATGATCTAATTGCCGCTCCGTATGCTATAGGCAAAAAACTCATCATTCAACCGGCGGACCTATATAATAAGGTATCAATCGAATCGCAGACTGCGAATCTTCAATTATACGACGGGCGGATGAATCACAACAACGGTTGGTTTGTGGTGCGTTCGGAAATTCCGGCAGGTGCAACTAAGGGTGCAATCCGCTGGGTGATTACTCCCAATAGTGTGGAAAACTGGCTGTATGCTCCGGTGATCCAAACTTCTCAGATCGGGTATCATCCCAATCAAACCAAAGTAGCTGTGATTGAATTGGATGAGCGGGACAAAAATTTCACGGAGGCTGCTTTGATTAAAATTACCGGAAACGGGGAAGAAATGATAAAAACTTCTCCTGCGGCTCATTGGGGAAAGTTTTTACGCTATAATTATTTGAAATTTGATTTCACCGAAATAAAAGAAGAAGGTTTGTATCAAATAAAATACGGGAATTCCCAATCTTCTGTTTTTCGTATTGCCCCAAATATATATGATCGCGGCGTGTGGCAACCGGTATTGGAATATTTTCTTCCGGTGCAAATGTGTCATACGCGTGTCAATGAGAAATACCGCGTTTGGCACGATGCCTGCCATTTGGACGATGCCCGCATGGCTCCGGTTGATTTTAACCATTTCGATGGATATGCGCAAGGGCCTTCCACACTGACAAAATATCAGCCGGGCGATGTTGTTCCGGGAATGAATGCCGGCGGGTGGCACGATGCCGGCGATTTTGACCTGCGTGTAGAATCCCAATCGGGCGAAACTTATATCCTGTCGCTGGCTTATGAAGCGTTCAAAGTAGATTACGATGTGACCTCCATTGATCACAACCGGCATCTGACTGAAATCCACCAACCGGATGGAAAACCTGACATTTTGCAACAAATTGAAAATGGCATTTTGACAGTTGTTGGCGGTTATCGTGCGTTAGGACGCTTGTACCGCGGAATTATTTGCAATGATTTGCGCCAATATGTCTTGTTGGGCGATGCCGCTGCTATGACTGACAATATCCGGGGAAACGAAGACGACCGCTGGGTTTTCACCGAAGACCATCCGCTCCGCGAACTGACCACTGCGGCCCATTTGGCTGCAGCTTCCCGTGTATTGAAAGGATTTAACGATACGTTAAGCGTTCAGTCCCTGGCGATTGCCCGTAAATTATACGAAATTACGCAAGTAGCTGATCCGGCCAAAAACGCGAAAATACAGGCTGCCGTGGAATTATTCCTGACTACCGGAGAAAATCAATACAAGGATTATTTGTTGAAAGAAACCGGTTATATCGTTCAAAATATCAATCAGACAGGTTGGTTTACCGGTCGATTTGAAAAAGCGATTCACGACAAAAAATTCACCAATGCTGTTACCGGCGCTTTGCAGGAATTCAAAAATGAAATTGAAAAACAAGGAGCGGAAACTCCTTACGGCATTCCTTACCTTCCGTATATCTGGGGAGCGGGCTGGGACATCCAGCGGTTCGGGTTTTACCAATATTTCCTGCATACGGCTTACCCCGAAATATTTTCGGCAGAATACCTGTATAATGCACTAAATTTTGTGTTGGGATGTCATCCCGGATCCAATACCGCTTCTTTCGCTTCGGGAGTAGGCGCTAAATCGGCTATTCCCGGTTACGGACTCAACCGGGCCGACTGGTCGTATATACCGGGCGGCGTAATCTCCGGTACGGCATTGATCCGTCCGGATTTTCCGGAATTATTGACATTCCCTTATTTATGGCAACAAACAGAATATGTGTTGGGCGGCGGATCGGGACATTATATGTTCTTGGTGTTGGCTGCACAACAATTACTTCATTAATAATCATTTAATAAAAATTATGGCTACAGTTAAAACAACGTATTTGGGAAATCTTCGGACAGAAGCAGTGCACTTGCAATCCGGTGCAAAAATCATTACGGATGCGCCGACCGATAATCATGGAAAAGGGGAAGCTTTTTCTCCAACCGACTTATTTGCAGCTTCTTATGCCAGTTGCGCATTGACAATCATCGGCATTGCCACGCAAACACATAACTTCAACATTGACGGAACCGTAGTGGAAACCACCAAAGTAATGGGCGAAAATCCCCGCCGCATTGTAGAATTAATCGTGAATTTCACGTTTCCGCACAATAATTACAGTGAAAAAGAACGCAGAGTGATTGAAGGCGCTGTCAAAGGCTGTCCGGTAGCGAATAGCTTGCCGGCGGAATTGAAAATCACACGGACAGTAAACTTTAAAACAGTAAGCTGATCGTTCTTTTATTGATTTTCCTTACAGTTACTTGCGGTAACGCCTGTTTTCATATTTAGGTAAATTATTTTCTATTATTTTCTTTTTCGGCTCAAAAAGATTGATTACTTTTGTTTTATAAATTTACAATTATGAGTCAGACTGATAAAAAGGAAGCAAATGCTATGCCAAAGGAAATAGCAGAGATGCAAAATGATTTGCTAAATCTTGTGTTGAAAAAAACGGGCGTAGATTATGAGGTGTTGTTGGAAACAGCCAAAAGAGAATTTGTTGTAAGCAATTTAGATGTGCTCAACACGATGGAACTAAAAAAGTTCCAAAGAATACTTTTGTAATGAGTGCAACTAATAAGAACAATATTTTTATTGATACCAACGTACTAATAGGAGCTTGGTCAGGTAAAAAACCGGATAGCAATTGTTTGGATTATCTTTTTTCGCTTACCGGAAAACGTCTTTTTATTTCGTCTTTGAGTGTAGCTCAATTAGTATCTGTTTTTCAGAAAAAGAAAAATAATGCTGAAATAAAAAAAATTGTACGTTATTTACTTTCTAAATTTACAGTACTTTCATTTACAGACAAAGATATTGAAGATTCGTTAAATATTGAAAATTCTGACATGGAAGATAATATACAGTATATTATAAGCCGAAAATTTAACTGTCTACATTTTGTCACCAATAATAAAAAAGATTACAATCGTTTTTATATCCTAAACATTATTATGCCATCTCAAATAAGAGTAATAAAAAGGGATTAAGAATATTTTACTCTGTAATCAGTTCATCCTCCAATAGTAAATTAGTATTTATACTTTGGTGCGCCTCACGAAATATTTAGTTTGCAACTGCATAAATGATTTTAGAAGTACAGGAAATATCGAAGAATTACGGTTCACAGCAGGCGGTGAAGAATGTTTCTTTTGCTATCGCCCCCGGAGAAATCGTGGGTTTCCTTGGTCCCAATGGCGCCGGGAAATCCACTACTTTGAAAATGATTACCGGATGTGTTCCCTTGGATAAAGGGGCTGTAAAAATCAATGGTATCGACCTTTGGGAAGATGCTCTAAAAGCCAAATCGCTTATGGGTTTTCTTCCGGAAGACAATCCTTTGTACGGGGAAATGTATATTTCCGAATACTTGGAATACGTGGCCGGGTTGTATGCGATGGATCATATTAAGGAAAATGTGACGGAAGTTATCCGGCAAACGGGTCTGCAGGCGGAAACTGCTAAAAAAATCGAACAACTCTCCAAAGGTTACAGGCAACGGGTGGGACTTGCGCAAGCCATTATTCATCAGCCGAAACTGTTGGTATTGGACGAACCTACGGCCGGATTGGATCCCAACCAGACAACGGAAATCAATGCCCTTCTTTTGTCTTTGGGCCGGAACAAAGGCATTCTTTTTTCTTCCCATACCTTGTCGGAAGTAGCAACCATTTGTACGCGAATTTTGTTTATTCACCGGGGAGAAATCGTTGCCGATCTTTCCCGGAATGAAATCGGAGATTTGGAATCTTTATTTAAAGAACTAACTGTAAATTAGATGTATGAAAAACGGAAAGAATATTTTTCTTTTGTCCATATTATTTTTAATAACATTTTCTGTATCAGGCCAAACCTATACAGTGGATAAGGTTCCCTATGATAATCTGCAAAACAAATATGATTTCGTAAGCAATCCGGACGGTATTATTTCGCAACAGGCCGAACAGCAACTGAATACAATGCTTACATCTGTGGAAGATTCTGCCTCGGCGGAAATGGCCATTGTCTTGTTGAAATCCATTGGCTACGAGGATATTGATGATTTCGGAACCGCTCTTTTTACAAAGTGGGGAGTCGGGAAAAGACAGAAAGACAACGGATTACTGTTCCTTTTGGTAGAAGATCAACGGCAAATGATATTCCGGACCGGTTACGGTTTGGAAGGCGTATTGCCGGATGTCATTTTGTCACGAATCATCCGGAATGACATATCTCCTTTGATGCAGCAGGGAAATTACGACCAGGCCATCGTCAACGGAATCGGAGAGGTCTGCAATTACCTTTTGAATCCGGAAGCGGTGCAGGAAATCCTTGTGCAGGAAAAAAATGCACAAATCCGGCAACAGGAGGAAATGGTCGCTTTTTTCAAAAAACTGTTTAAAATCTATCTGGCGCTTTCCGTCCTGGTATTTGTCTGGTTCCTGTTTTCTTTCAATACCAAATTAAAATGGAAAACCAATGTGGACAAATACAATCATCTGAATTCAATGCGAAATTCGGTGATTATCTGTGCCGTCCTTTTCCCGGTATTGATGGTATTTTTTGCAATTTTCTATTTTATAAAACTAAAAAGCCTGCGGAACGAAACGGTTGTTTGCCCTGAATGTGAGCATGATATGGTCAAACAAAGTGAAGCGGATGAAGATGCTTATCTGACTTCGGCGCAAACCGAAGAAGAGGAACTGAAATCAGTGGATTACGATGTTTGGCATTGCAATAACTGCGGCCATAACGAGATTTTCGCTTACGATAACCCACAGACCAAATATACGGTTTGTCCGCATTGCCATGCCCGGACTTATTTTTACGAAGGAGAACGGATTGTTACGAATGCGACTACTTTTTCCAAAGGGCAAGGGGAAAAAGTATATCAATGCCTGAATTGCAAAAAGAAAGATGTTACACCGTTTATCATTCCCATGATTTTACTCGCTTCCGCCATGGGAAGCAGCGGAAGACGGGGCGGCGGTTTTGGCGGCGGCTTCGGAGGCGGAAGTATAGGCGGCGGCTTTGGGGGAGGACGCACCGGTGGAGGTGGCGCGCGAGGCGGCTGGTAATAATTTAGATAGGAGATAAAAGGCAAAAATTGGAAAAAATCTTCGGGAAAAGTGAATAAAATTTGACGAAAAAACCGTAACTTTGCCGGCTCAAATACTATTTATTAATTCAATTTAAATACGAAGTATGAAAAAGTACAATTTTAACGCCGGTCCGTCCGTTTTACCCAAAGAAACCGTAGAAAATACGATTGAAGCGATCAGAGATTTTGAAGGAACAGGTATTGGTTTGATGGAAATCAGCCATCGTATCAAAGAATACGAAAAAGTGGTGGCGGATGCAGCTGCTTTGTTCAAGGAATTGTTGCACATTCCGGAAGGTTATTCGGTTCTTTTCTTAGGCGGCGGTGCAAGTTTGCAATTCTGCATGGTTCCGTTTAATTTATTAGAAAAAAAAGCCGCTTATCTGAACACCGGTGTATGGGCGAATAAAGCGCAAAAAGAAGCTAAATTGTTCGGTGAAGTGATTGAAGTGGCTTCTTCCAAAGATGCAAATTACACCTTTATCCCTAAAAAATATACCATCCCGACGGATGCCGATTATTTCCACATTACGACAAACAACACTATTTACGGTACGGAAATTCACGAAGATATCGATTCTCCGGTGACTTTAGTAGCCGATATGTCGTCCGATATTTTCTCCCGTCCGATAGATGTGGCTAAATACGGCTTGATTTACGGTGGCGCTCAGAAAAATTTGGCTCCGGCCGGCGTTACTTTTGTGATTGTGAAAGACGAATTATTAGGCAAAGTGAGCCGCGCTATTCCAACCATGCTGGATTATCGCACGCACATCAAATACGGTTCGATGTTCAACACACCGCCCGTATTGCCTATTTATGCTGCATTGCAAACCTTGAAATGGTTGAAGAGCATCGGTGGCGTAGAAGAAATGTACAAACGCAACAAAGAAAAAGCAGCTCTTCTGTATGCCGAAATCGACCGCAACAAATTATTCAAAGGGACAACGGCTGTCGAAGACCGTTCGTTGATGAATATTTGTTTTGTAATGAACGAAGAATACAAAGATTTGAACGACGATTTCTATAAGTTTGCTACGGAAAAAGGCATGGTAGGCATCAAGGGACATCGTTCGGTAGGCGGATTTCGCGCTTCCACTTACAATGCCCTTCCCAAAGAAGCTGTTGAAGCGCTGATCGCTTGTATGCAGGAATTTGAAAAGTCGCATTAAAGGACTTTAAGGACCTTAAGGTACTTAAGAGCCTTAAGGCCCTTAAGAAAGGCAACAACAACAATAATATAATAATCAGACATTATGCAAACAATTGACAATTTTAATTTTGCAGGGCAAAAAGCATTTGTACGTGTGGATTTCAACGTACCTTTGGATGAAAAATTTAACATTACTGACGACACCCGTATTCGCGCAGCGATTCCTACTTTAAAGAAAATCCTGGCGGATGGCGGTAGCGCCATTATCGGTTCGCACTTGGGACGGCCGAAAGGAGTGGATGGTAAATATTCCTTGCAACATATTCTGCAACGTGTTTCGGAACTGTTAGGCGTCAAAGTGGATTTTGCCAGCGATTGCTTGGGAGAATCAGCCGTTGAAAAAGCCGCTGTTTTGAAACCCGGACAGGCCTTGTTATTGGAAAACCTCCGTTTCTATGCTGCTGAAGAAGGCAAACCCCGTTTGTCAGACGATGCAAGCGATGAAGAAAAAGCAGCTGCCAAGAAAGCGGAAAAAGCCAATCAAAAGGAAATGGCGAAACAATTGGCGTCTTATGTTACTGTGTATGTGAATGATGCTTTCGGAACAGCTCACCGGGCGCACGCTTCCACAGCCATTATGGCCGATTATTTCGATGCGGAACATAAATTGTTCGGTTATTTGATGCAAAATGAAATTGATGCAGTAGAAAAAGTCTTGAAAGATACCGCTCATCCGTTTACGGCCATCATGGGAGGCTCCAAAGTTTCTTCCAAAATCGAAATCATCGAAAATTTATTGACCAAAGTAGATAATTTGATTATTGCCGGAGGTATGACTTATACTTTCACCAAAGCCATGGGCGGCAAAATCGGAAATTCCATTTGTGAAGACGATAAATTGGATTTGGCTTTGAGCTTGATTCAGAAAGCGAAAGACAACAACGTAAATTTGGTTTTGGCGATAGACGCCAAAGCAGCCGACAGTTTCAGCAACGATGCGAATACACAATTTGTTCCCGTAGGAGAAATTCCGGATGGTTGGGAAGGTTTGGATATCGGCCCTGAAACCGAAAAATTGTTTGCCGAAGTCATTGAAAATTCCAAGACAATCCTTTGGAACGGACCGACCGGTGTATTCGAATTCGACAATTTTGCAGGCGGTTCGAGTGCCGTAGGCCGGGCGATTGTCAATGCAACCGAAAAAGGCGCTTTCTCCCTTGTGGGCGGCGGCGACTCGGTAGCTTGCGTAAATAAATTCGGAATTGCCGATAAAATGAGTTATGTATCTACCGGTGGCGGCGCTTTACTGGAATTTATCGAAGGAAAAGAATTGCCGGGTATCAAAGCCATTCGCGGGTATTAATCGCAGCGGACAATAGAACGCCCGAAAGTTTGTCATTGCGGGCCT
>JAISKT010000171.1 GCA_031261295.1 Candidatus Symbiothrix sp.
GATGCCAATCTCGAAGCAGACCTGGATATTTTCCGCCCTTTGCATCAGTTGTCGGCGATAGAACGTCATACCGGCTCCATCGCTTCCAAGGCGAATAAAATAGAAGCCGGATTGAAAGATGTTTGGGTATTGGCAGGCAAAAATAATTCCGTCTATTGCAATGAATTAGACGGTTATCCGGTGGCTCGGTGGGATATGGCGACCAGCAACAATTACTTGAAAGACTTGACTTTAGGCGGTTTTTCCGCCTGGGGCATTACCACTACCGGAATGGTGGTGAGAAGCGCCTTGCCGAATGGACAAAAATCCAACCGGAACGACAGTTGGCAATTGGTTGAAGGCGATATGACCATCGTGGATATTGATGCCAGCAACGCCATGATTTGGGCGGTGGATGATAACGCCAATATCTATTACCGCAACTTTGCCGCCACACGACCGTGGGTAAAAATAGAAGGCAAACTGACGACCATAGCGGTTGACGAACTCTTCGGCTGGGGATTTGCGCCGGACGGAAGCCTCAAACGCTTCGATTTGCAAAACAGAACGAATTGGAAAACGATTCCGAATCCCCACGCACTGACACATTTGTCCGTCAACTGTGAAGAAGTTTGGGGTGTCAATGCCAATCAAGAAGTCTATCGCATGTCTTCTTCCGGTTACGGCGATTGGGAATTAGTTGCTACCGGTTATACGGATGTAAGCGTAGGAACCAATTTTGTCTGGTTTCTGGATGCGGACGGCAATCCATACAAATGCCGTTTGACTTCCTTTACGGACTATTCGGCGTTTACTCCTGCGGGAGGGACAAAGATAACCCATCCGGCAACCCCTGTTTCTTCAACAGTCTATCCCAATCCGTTTGTGAATCATTTAACGCTTAAAATTACTTCGCATCAAGACGAAAAAGTGAATTTGAGTTTGGTTTCAATAGACGGTAAAGTGATGTACAGAAACAGCATAGCCATTCCAATGGGAATCACGGATTTGGATTTGGGCGCTGAATGTCAGCCTATTCGCCCTGGAATCTATTTGTTGAGTATCGAAAAATCGACAGGAAAGGAAGTGATAAAGATTGTAAAACGATGAAAATAAATATCCCGCTGTTGTTTGATTTTTACCGGAAGTCTTGGCCGTCATCCACACAGGCGGATTTTCAGTGGTAATCACTACCCCGCCCGTCACAATATCGGGATATTTGAAGAAATAACTCCCAATAAGCAGCAAGAGAATGACACTGCATTTCCTTTATATTTTCTCTGTAATCAAGGATGTCAGCGCCTGATTTTGTGGATCAATGTTTCAGAAAATAAGATTAACATTTGATGTTGAGTTCCCGCAAAACTTCCCGTATTTTTTCGTAAGTAGTAATCCGTGTGGGAACCAACGGCAGGCGGAGTTCATTTTCGATGTATCCCATCATGTTCAACATGCTTTTGACGCCGGCCGGATTGCCGTCCACAAAAAGCAGTTCAAATAATTCGGTGAAACGGTGGTGGATAGTCAGCGCGTTGGCGTAATCGCCAGCCAAAGCCAAACGTACCATGCGGCTGAATTCTTTCGGGAATGCGTTGCCAATTACGGAAATGACTCCTACCGCTCCCAAGGTAATCAAGGGAAAAGTGATGCCGTCATCCCCGGAGATAACCTGGAAATCACGGGGTTTGTTTTTGATAATCTCGCCCATTTGAGTCATATTTCCGGAGGCTTCTTTGATTCCGGCAATGTTGTCAAACTCGCGGGCGAGGCGCAACGTTGTTTCCGCCGTCATGTTGACCCCTGTTCGACCGGGCACGTTATACAAAATCACCGGCAGGGAAGTTGTCGCTTGCGCAATCGCTTTATAATGTTGATAAATGCCTTCCTGGGAAGGTTTATTGTAATAAGGAACGACTGAAAGAATGGCGTCGATTCCGGTAAAATTATCCGTTTTCAGTTTTTCAACAATGGCCCGGGTGTTGTTTCCGCCCAATCCTAAGACAATCGGGATTTGTCCGTTTACCTTATTTATAACTAATTGAATGATTTCTTTTTGTTCGCCGGGAGTTAAAGTAGGCGTTTCGGCTGTCGTACCTAACACAACCAGATAATCCGTGCCGTTTTGCAATTGATAATCAATCACCCGCGACAAGGCTGTATAATCGACATTACCGTCTGATTTGAAAGGAGTAATCAGCGCTACTCCCATTCCTTTAAGATTAATTTTTCCCATTCAACTTCGTAAAATGCCGGACAAAGGTAAGTAAATTATTTTAATTTATTTCCAATGGGTTCTGCACTTTTTCCTTTAGCAAAGCAAATTCCAACACTTCGTAAATATCATCCACATAATGAAAATCCAATCCTTTCAGATAAAGCGCATTAATTTCATCCACGTGTTTTTTATTTTCCCGGCTCAGGATAATTTCCTTGATGCCCGCCCGTTTGGCCGCCAATATTTTTTCCTTGATTCCACCTACGGGAAGCACTTTTCCGCGAAGCGTCATTTCTCCGGTCATAGCCAGGTTGGGTTTCACTTTTCGTTGGGTGAACGCCGAAACCAATGCGGTGGTCATGGTGATGCCTGCACTTGGGCCGTCTTTCGGGATCGCTCCTTCCGGAACATGGATATGGACATTCCATTTTTCAAAAATTTCGTCCGAAATGTTTAACCGGGAAGCGTGCGCTTTGATGTATTCCAATGCCAAAATGGCAGATTCTTTCATCACGTCTCCTAAATTACCGGTCAACGTCAATTTGGCGCCTTTCCCTTTGCTCAAACTTGCTTCGATGAAGAGGATTTCACCGCCTACCGCCGTCCAGGCTAAACCGGTAACCACTCCGGCGTAATCGTTTCCCTGGTATTTGTCCTTGGAATATTCAATGGCGCCCAGATAGTCATACAAATGCTCCACTTCCAATTTTTTAGGATATTCCGCTTCTTCGGCAATCAACCGTGCCGTTTTGCGTAAAATCTTGGCAATCTTTTTGTTCAATTCCCTCACACCGGATTCGCGGGTATATGATTCAATGATTACTTCCAAGGTTTTCTTGGGAATCTCGAATTGAGTTTTGGCAACGCCATGGTTTTCCAACTGCATTGGAATCAAGTGTTTCCGGGCGATTTCTATCTTTTCTTCCAGGATATAACCGCTCACATTGATCAGTTCCATACGGTCTAATAAGGGTTGGGAAACGGAACTCAGCGAATTGGCGGTAGCAATGAACAAGGCTTTGGACAGGTCAAAATCCATATCCAAATAATTATCGTGGAAAGCGAAGTTTTGTTCCGGATCCAGTACTTCCAGCAAGGCGGAGCTTGGATCGCCTTTGTAATCCTGTCCCACTTTGTCGATTTCGTCCAAGATAATCACCGGATTGGAAGAAGCGGCTTTTTGAATGCCTTGAATAATCCGTCCGGGCATGGCTCCGATATACGTTCGCCGGTGGCCGCGTATTTCGGCTTCATCGTGTAATCCGCCCAGCGACATCCGGATGTATTTCCGGCCCAAGGCTTCCGCAATGGATTTTCCCAAGGAAGTTTTTCCTACTCCCGGAGGGCCAAACAGGCAGATAATCGGGGATTTCATATCTCCTTTTAATTTTAGAACGGCCAAATGTTCGAGAATCCGCTCCTTTACTTTATCCAAGCCGAAATGATCCTTATTCAGCACTTTTTTGGCGCGTATCAAGTTGAAATTATCCGGCGTATAAACATTCCAAGGCAAAGACAGAATGCTATGTATATAAGACAGTTGCGTAGAATGATCAGGCGAATGCGGGTGCATCCGTTCCAATTTCTTCACTTCCTTGTCGAAAATAGTGCGTTGTTCGGGCGTAAAATTTATTTTTTCCGCTTTCTCCTTAATTTCCTTAAGTTCAACATCTTCGGTATTTCCACCCAAAGCTTCCTGGATATTCTTCATTTCCTGTTGAAGAAAATATTCCCTTTGCTGTTTATCAATATCCACCTTGGTTTTCCGGTGGATGGATTCTTTTATTTCCAGCAATTGCAATTCGTGATCCAGCAGGGAAAGCAATTTATTGTACCGCTCTTTCACGTCATCGCAAGCCATTATTTCCTGTCGCTGTTCGATCGGCGATTCGGCCGTTGTAAAAGCCAGGTTGGCCAAGTAATTGTAATCGTTCGATTTTCGCAATGATTCCAGAACAAATTCGGGCAAACCGATTTTGAACGTCAAGATATGAAGCGTTTTATCCCGGATGGCTTTCAGTTGTTCTTTAAATTCCTTGTCCGATTTGGCCGGAAAAATGTCTTCGCACAAGGAAAATTTTCCTTTCAGGTAAGGTTCCTGTTCTGTAATGGCATCCAAATGCACCCGCCGTTCGCCCATCAGCAAAATGGTGGTATTGTCATTATCTTCTTTTACGACATTGATAATCTGGGCAACCAAGCCGATGGGATACAAATCGTTATAGCCCGGATTGTCTTCGGTTGCGTCTTTTTGACAGAAAACGCCTACGATTCCCTCCTTTTTTTGAATGTCTTGTATCAGTTTCATTGATTTAGACCGTCCGATATTCACAGGAGTGGGTACGCCCGGGAAAAACAACAGGTTCTTTAAAGGCAAGATCGGCATTATATTTTCCATATCTTCCGGACTTATGTTTTTTTTCTCTATAACTATTTCCATTTGAAGTGCAATTATGTCATTTTTTATTGTATATTTGTATGGATTGTCTTAGTATTATTATTAAACAATTTTTGTGCCAAATACATTATAGTAATAATTAAAGAGGAGGAAAAACGTATGAAATTAGTCGATGTAGCCATTTTTACATTTCCAAACGATGCAGCTGTATTGGAAAGTATCTTATCCGCAGAAAAAATTGAGTACTATTTAAACAATACGGATTCTGCAATTATTGTCCCGGGCAGCGGAACGACCCTTTCGGTAAATGACAGGGACCTGGACCGAACCGTAAAAATCATCAAGGACGCGGGGTTTGAAAATAGTTTATTGAAATAAAAACAGTTCAGGAGTCTGTTTAAAAAGTCAAGGAGTCTGTCATTGCGGGCTTGACCCGCAATCCCAAGATGTTCGTTAAACCCTAATGATGCAAGGTGTTGAATAATAGACGTTAACGATTTTCAGGGGATTGCGGGTCAAGCCCGCAATGACAGACTCTTGGACTGTTTTTATTTCAATAAACTATAAGTTGAATGTTTCAGCAACCGCTTTGTTGACCACTTTTCCGTGTACGATATTCAAGCCTTCTTTTAAGTCGGCGTATTTTTCGCACGCTTTTTCCCAGCCCAAATCGGCCAGAAGCAAAGCATACGGAAGTGTTGCATTGGTCAGCGCAACGGTAGAAGTCATTGGAACAGCTCCCGGAATGTTGGCTACGCAATAATGAACGATGCCGTCCACTTCATACACCGGCTGAGTGTGGGTAGTCGGATGTGAAGTTTCAAAACAACCGCCCTGGTCAATCGCTACATCCACCAACACCGAACCTTTGGGAATCAGTTTCAGCATGTCTTTGGTAATCAAATGCGGCGCTTTGGCTCCCGGAATCAATACCGCGCCGATAACCAAATCAACATCCGGCAGGAATTGCTCGATATTGTAACGGCTCGACATCATCGTATCCACATTGGCCGGCATGATTTCACTCAAATAACGCAAACGGGGCAACGATATATCCATGATTGTCACGTGGGCGCCCAATCCGGCTGCCATATAAGCTGCATGAGTTCCCACAATTCCGCCGCCCAAAACCAACACGTTAGCCGGTTTTACGCCCGGAACACCGCCTAATAAAATGCCTTTTCCGCCTTGCGGTTTTTCCAAGTATTTGGCGCCTTCCTGAATGGACATCCGTCCGGCCACTTCCGACATCGGGATTAACAACGGCAAAGAGCGATCCGGTTTTTCAACCGTTTCGTAAGCCAAACAAATGGCATTGCTTTGAATCATCGCTTTGGTAAGCGTTTCATCCGCAGCAAAATGGAAATAAGTAAATACCAACTGATTGGGACGGATTAACTTGTACTCGCTTTCAATGGGTTCTTTCACCTTGATAATCATCTCTGCACCGGCAAAAATTTCTTCTGCAGTCGGAAGGATTTTTGCCCCCACTTTGGTATAGGATTCATCGCTGAAACCACTATTTGCGCCTGCATTGGTCTGGACAAACACTTCATGTCCATGTTGAATTAATGCGTAAGCGCCACCCGGAGTCAATGAAACACGATTTTCATTGTTCTTAATTTCTTTTGGAATACCAATTTTCATAAAAAGTACGTATTAGATTAATTAGTTTTTTCAGGATGCAAAAGTACAAATATCTTTTCTAATTTTGAAATAATTTTCCCTGATAAGTAGCTCTTTCTTTGATTCGCTTGTTCACTTTGGCTGTAAACTCGTAGTTTTTCAGTCCCCAGCCGGGAACCGCCAGGAGTTCTTTGGGGGATTGGGAAACAAACCGTTCCAAAACAAAATCCGGATGCAACCGCTCCATAAAATCAATGCACAAATCAATGTATTCGTCCGGTTCATAAAGATGAAACAGTTCCGGATGTTCTTTCAATTGCTTGACCATCATTGTATTACGTATCAATTGCAACTGGTGCAGTTTGACGGTCGTCACCGGCAATTGCGAAATTTTAACGGCATGGGAAAGAATCATTTCCCGCGATTCGCCGGGCAATCCCAATATCAGATGTACGCCGCACAAGATGCCGCGGTCATGCGTTCGTTGAATTGTTTCCACCGCTTCTTCGTACGTATGTCCCCGGTTGATCAATTGCAGGGTTTCGTTGTTTGTCGATTCGATACCATATTCTATCAAGAGAAAATACTTTTGGGAAATCGTTTGCAAGGCCTCCAACAATTCATCCGGCATGCAATCGGGACGGGTTCCGATAATCAAACCCACCACACCGGGATGATTCAATGCTTCAGTGTATTTTGCCAGAAGGTTTTCCAAAGAATCGTAAGTATTGGTATAAGCTTGAAAATAAGCGATATACTTCATCTGCGGATATTTGTACGAAAAAAACCGGATGCCTTCTTCCAATTGTTGACTAACGGATTTTTCATTGGCAGCGTATTGCGGACTGAAAGTCTGGTTGTTGCAATAAGTACAACCGCCCCGGCCTTTCGTCCCATCCCGGTTAGGGCAGGTAAAACCGGCATTGATGGAGATTTTTTGCACTTTGAAAGGAAAAATGGATTGCAGGAAATCGCCAAAATCCTTGTAAGGTTTACAACAATTCATCTATTTCTTGCTTCAAGACAGGCAAATGTCTTTTTATTATTGCCCAAACGATAGAAACATCAATATTATCATACGAATGAATAATCCTGTTTCGAAAATTCACAATTTGGTCTGTATTGCTTAGAATGATTTTTGTTTCTTCTTGCCTTAATTTATTAACCGCTTCACCGATAATAGCTAATTGTCTTTCAACGGCGCTTTGAGTCTTTTTGTCTTTTTGAAAGGCCGTAAAATCCTTTATTTCTGCCATAAATTCTTCAATTAGTGAAATAGAATTATCTATGTCAAACAAATATTTGCTTACTTTGTCCATCGTAAATGAGTTTTCTTGTTTGCTCTATTTCTTTCTTCAAAAAAGGATTTTGAAGTGAATTTTCAGTTAATAAATCGATTTTTCTATTGAATAATTTTTCCAAATCATCCCATAATATAATCAAATATTCTCCTTTTTCTTCAGGAGCTAAATCTTCTGTTTCAATCAAAACATCAATATCACTTGAAGTTTCGTTAAATCGGGGTGTTAATGCCGAACCGAAAAAATAAAGTTTTTTTACTACTTTATTTTCTTCACATAAATTGGTTAGTCCTATTTTATATTTATCAAGTTGTATCATACGCTTAATTTTTAATCAATTATATTCGAATCGTCCGTTTTCACTTTCGATAATTAATTCTTTTTGATCCGATGCTTCTACGAAACCGACAATTTGCGCTTCGATTCCAACCGATTGGGAAAGGGTGATGACTTCATTCGCATATTCTTTCGGAAGATAAATCTCCATGCGATGCCCCATATTGAACACTTTGTACATTTCTTTCCAATCCGTTCCCGATTGTTCCTGAATTAATTTGAATAAAGGCGGAACCGGAAATAAATGGTTCTTGGTAATCTTTACATTATCCACAAAATGGAGCACTTTGGTTTGCGCACCGCCCGAAACGTGCACCATTCCATGAATCTGTGAACGCAATTTATCCAATAACAGTTTGATAACCGGGGCATACGTGCGGGTAGGGGAAAGTACCAATTTTCCGGCATCAAGGCCTAAACCACTGATTTTATCTGTTAATTTTTTTTGTCCGGAATAAATCAAATCGGCCGGAACATTCGGATCGTAACTTTCCGGATATTGTTCCGCTAAGTATTTTGCAAAAACATCGTGGCGGGCGGAAGTCAAACCGTTGCTTCCCATTCCGCCGTTGTATTCTTTTTCGTAAGTCGCTTGTCCATAAGAAGATAAGCCCACAATTACATCGCCGGCCTGAATATTTGCATTGTCAATCACTTCCGAGCGTTTCATCCGGCAAGTAACGGTACTGTCAACGATGATGGTTCGTACCAAATCGCCGACATCGGCCGTTTCGCCTCCGGTCGGATAAATATGTACGCCCAATTGGCTTAGCTCTTCACATAATTCATTCGTTCCCTGGATAATCGCCGAAATCACTTCGCCCGGAATCAAATGTTTGTTGCGGCCAATAGTGGAAGAAAGCAAAATATTATCGGTAGCGCCCACGCACAACAGATCGTCCACATTCATAATCAACGCATCTTGGGCAATGCCTTTCCAAACCGACAAATCGCCGGTTTCTTTCCAATATAGATAAGCCAGGGAAGATTTGGTTCCGGCGCCATCGGCGTGCATGATGTTGCAATATTCCGGGTCGCCACCCAGGATATCCGGAATAATTTTACAAAAAGCCTTGGGAAATATTCCCTTGTCTATGTTTTTGATAGCCTTGTGCACATCTTCTTTGGAAGCGGAAACGCCGCGCTGCATATACCGTTGGTCGCTCATGTTTTATTGATTTTTTTGCAAAAGCAGTAAAAATTATTTTTCAGATAACTTCGACACAAAGATACTACTTTTTGGGAAAAACCAAAAAGTAATCATTCGGAATAAAAAAGGCGCTAAAAAATTTGCTTTTTTGATTGATCATTGCATCTTTCTTTTCGTAAAGAATTGGAGAAGCGGCTGTAAGCATTATTTTTATAAAAAAACCTGTTAAGTTTTTAAAACTTAACAGGTTTATTAAGAAACGCAACCCTACCTTCTTCACCTGAACCAAAGGTTGAGCGCCGACACCCTAATCAGGAACGGCTAAAGACCAGGCTGTTCAAGGGTCGGCTTAAGCGCTCGTTTTCAAATTGACAAATGGTCAAATTGACGAATTAGTCATTTTTTTTGCACCTTACGCTAAGAAGATAATTCTTATAGGTGGTCCTACGGTCCATGCCAGAGTTCGAGTTATTTAGAATGCGGCACCACGCATAGCCACTCGCATTCGAGCTACTGGAGCTGAAATCGGTTTCTCCGCCGTAATATGCAATATTACCGTTCATGGCTATGAAGCCCACAAGGAGGGCATCAAAACCGCCATTGGCTGACGGATAGCTCTTACCGTTTGTGGGGTTATTGTTGACCGTAGTTTGGCTTTTCATTTGGCGACCCCAATAGTTTTCCGCCGTACCTGAAACCGGGCGATAACCGATAGCAGACTCATACGAAGTATCCCATGCAAGTGGAGTCGTTTGGTCGGCATAAGGAGACGGATTCGTCGCAATTTCTTTTTCCAATTGATTCCATTCATAATCACTCGGCAAGTGCCAACCGGACGGGCATATACCTTGAC
>JAISKT010000178.1 GCA_031261295.1 Candidatus Symbiothrix sp.
AATGGGTTAAGTGGGAAAGGTATTTATGTCTGGTCAAACGGAAGTTGGAGTAGAATGGGCGCTTCGGCTACTCCTTGCGTAGTTGTGGACGCCTCAGCTACACAAGCTTCTTTCGTTGGAGATATTGGTAGTGGTAAAAAATTGGAAGTGGCAGTCAATCAAGGCAGCGCTCCGTTTAATTATATCTGGTATAAAGACGGTAATCCACTCCAGACAAATTCAAACAAAACGGAATTCAAGGACAGTTATTTGGCTACCGACTACGGGACTTACATTTGTGAAATTACCAATGGTTGTTCGCGTAAAGAAATTAAGTTCAATGTATCGGCAGTGAATGTGGGTGACTATCAAGATACTCCAGCCGGTGTCTCGTGGAGTATGAGCGGCACTACATGCTTCGATGTACGTGAATTACTGGTATCATCCTCTGTTTATACATTGTCAATTACCGGGGCAACTGCCACAGATGTCATTTGGCAAATAACCGAATCCAGCGGTGCGAACAGTCTCTTGTCCGGTTCTGTGGTTACCAATTCAGATGCCACACTAAATTTCAAGTCTCAATCGGCGGTTTCCGAAATTGCTCCGGCACAAATAACAGTTACAGCTCTCATAACGCTTTCACAAGGGTCTAAGGTGAATGTTCAGAAAGTGATTAAGTTTCAGAACAAATCCTGTTGTGATGGCGCTATTATCTACAATGGCGCTTGGGATTATACGGATATGCCGGGTGATGGCGCAAAGGTTGGTGGGGCAGACTTGACAACCGATAAAGCTTGGTCTCCAAATATTAGCACAAATAGTTCCTGGAACGATGATGCTCTAAAACCATACTTTAAAAGTAATGGTGCTGATTTGTGCGTTTATAAATCCGATTACAAAACGAATGGAACTCCTACAAAAATCAACTGGGCTGACGCTATTAATAAATGTGCTAGTGGCGCTGCCACTGACGGCGACAGTTCGGGAGGCTGGTATCTACCCAATTTGTACGAGCTCTGGTCTATAACTGCGGCTCTAGGCGGACCTTCGAAAACTCAGTCATTCGATAATATGAATGCGAAAGGTGAACTCGCTGCGCCGACTGAAAACTTTCAAATGAATAGAGATTGGGTGGATTACATATCATCTACTGAAGTGAACCACAATGGCGCACACCACTATCGTATTGACACGGGTAAATCGTACACATACAATAAAGATAAACAACAATATGTGAGATGCGTGAAACGAATATAATAACTATTGAAGTTGTGCACCTGATCTGTTTGCGCAATTTGCAATCCTTATTAGTTAAATAAACAATCTAAGCGTTTGAACCTATCTGTATTTTCTTTTTACGAAATTGCAGATAGGTTTTTTATATAAAATCTGAACTAATCCACTATCAATTTACGATACCTTACCCGTTTGGGTTCCACGTTGCCTAACCGTTGCTTTTTGTTTTCTTCGTATTCCGAATAAGAACCCTCGAAGAAAAATACTTCCGAGTCGCCCTCAAAAGCAAGAATATGTGTACAAATCCGGTCGAGGAACCAGCGGTCGTGGGAGATGACCACCGCACAGCCTGCGAAATTTTCCAAACCTTCTTCCATAGCCCGCAAGGTATTGACATCAATATCGTTGGTCGGCTCGTCGAGCAGCAATACATTCGCTTCCGATTTCAAGGTCAGCGCCAGATGCAAACGGTTCCGTTCTCCTCCGGAAAGCACGCCGCATTTCTTTTCCTGATCGGCGCCGCTGAAATTGAAGCGTCCCAGATAAGCCCTGGAATTGACTTCTTTTCCCCCGACACGAATAAATTCCGTACCTCCGGAAACGACTTGGAAAACGGTTTTCCCCGGATCAATATCCGTATGCGATTGATCCACATAGCCGATTTTCACCGTTTCGCCTACTTCAAATGTGCCCTTATCCGGTTTATCCAAACCCATGATCAAACGGAAAAGCGTTGTTTTACCGGCTCCGTTCGGCCCGATAATTCCCACAATCCCGTTCGGCGGCAGCATGAAATTCAAATTTTCGTACAACAATTTATCTCCGAAGGCTTTCGCTACATGAATGGATTCGATGACTTTATTTCCCAAACGGGGGCCGTTCGGAATAAAGATTTCCAATTTTTCTTCGCGTTCCTTCGTATCCTGGTTCAATAACTGTTCGTAAGAATTCAAACGGGCTTTTCCCTTCGCCTGACGCGCTTTTGGAGCCATCCGCGACCATTCCAACTCCCGTTCCAAGGTTTTCCTTCGCTTGCTGGCTTGCTTCTCTTCCTGCGCCATCCGGGTCGTTTTTTGTTCCAGCCAGGAAGTATAATTGCCTTTCCAGGGAATGCCTTCGCCGCGATCCAATTCCAAAATCCAGCCGGCCACATGATCCAGGAAATAACGGTCGTGCGTGATACAAATCACCGTTCCGGCATATTGTTGCAAATGTTGTTCCAGCCAGTCGATGGATTCGGCGTCCAAGTGGTTGGTCGGTTCATCCAACAACAGAATATCCGGTTGTTTCAACAACAGGCGGCACAAAGCCACCCGCCTTCTTTCGCCGCCCGAAAGCGTGCCGACCAACTGGTCTTCCGGCGGACAACGCAAAGCGTCCATAGCCCGCTCTAATTTGCTGTCGATATTCCAGGCATCCTGCGCATCAATTTTGTCCTGCAAGTCCGCCTGACGGGCAAATAACTTGTCCATTTTATCCGGATCTTCGTAATATTCGGGCAGGCCGAATTTTTCGTTGATCTCTTCGTATTCCTTCAAAATATCCAAGGTTTCCTGTACACCTTCCTGCACAATTTCTTTCACCGTTTTGGAATCGTCCAATTTCGGGTCCTGTTCCAGATAACCCACCGAATATCCCGGAGAAAAAACCACTTCCCCCTGGTATTCTTTTTCTACTCCGGCAATAATTTTCAGCAAAGTAGATTTACCGGAACCGTTCAAACCGATAATTCCAATTTTTGCGCCATAATAAAAGGAGAGGTAAATGTTTTTAAGCACTTGTTTTTGAGGCGGAAAGGTCTTATTTAACCCTACCATTGAGAAAATTATTTTCTTATCGTCAGCCATAATTATATATATTGAATTAAATTTAGTGTTGCAAAGATAGAAAATATTTTTTACCTTTGCGCTCGCTTTTCAAAAAGCGCAGGAGATTTGCTAGCTCAGCAGGTAGAGCACATCCCTTTTAAGGATGGGGTCCTGGGTTCGAGCCCCAGGCAGATCACCAAAGAATCCTCCGAATCCGTCATTTCGAGCGTAGCGAGAAATCTAAACAACAACCGTAGGGCCTACGGAACATGTTAGATTTCTCGCTACGCTCGAAATGACGGATTCGGAGGATTTTTTAGACAGTGTTTAATTCTGCAGCAGCGCTTCAATATCCTTTATTGTCAAACGGAAGCCCTTATCTACATCTATATTGTCCTGGATGGTTTTGCAAGCATGCAATACCGTTGCATGATCCCGTTTTCCCACCATATTCCCGATATGGGAATAAGAATGATCGGTGTATTTCTTCGATAAAAACATCGTTACCTGACGGGCTTGCACAATCTCCCTTTTTCGCGATTTGGAATGGATTTCATTGATGTTTATCTTGAAATAGGAACTTACTATATCCTGGATTTTTTCAAGTGTGATTTGCTTCTTTTCCATCTTGATGGTCTTACTTACTACCCGTTTCGCCAATTCCAAATCGACATCCCGGTTATAAACCAGCGAATGAGCCACGAGTGACGTGATAATCCCTTCCAAGTCCCGGACGTGGTCGGTTACGTTCTCTGCAATATAATCGATGATCGTATCGGAGATGTTCAATCCGTCTTGTTTCACCTTATTTTGGAGGATTTTCTTCCGCAATTCCAAATCCGGTTTTTGCAGTTCCAATGTCAATCCCCATTTGAGGCGGCTGATCAGGCGTTCTTCCAAGCCTTGTATTTCGATGGGCGCTTTATCGGCTGTGAGTACCAATTGCTTTCCTACCAATTTTAAGTGGTTGAAAATATGGAAATAAGCCTGCTGGGTTTTTTCTTTCCCGGCCAATTCATGAATATCATCCAGAATCAGCACATCCACTCCTTGATAAAAATGAACAAATTCGTTGTGCGTATTCTTTTTGCGGGCATCCGTAAACTGCACTTCAAACAAATGAGCGGAAATATACAGGACTTTTTTCTGCGGATCCAATTCCATTATTTTATTCCCGATGGCATGGCACAAGTGCGTTTTGCCCACTCCGGAACTACCGTATATAAAACAAGGATTAAAATCTTTCCCCGGTTCCTGGGCTATTTTCTGCGCAATGGAACGCGCCAATTTGTTGCTGGCGCCTTCAAAGAAATTGTGGAAACACAAACGGTTATTCAAGTTGGGATTCCAATCCCGCACCGAAGGCGGATATAAATCGTCCGGAGCTTTATTCAGACCCGTTGCGGTTCGCTGAGCTTCATTGGAAATGACCGGATGTTCACTTTGCAAAGTCGTATGGCCGTTATGCCGGCTGGAATTATCCACAATTACCCGGTAACTCAGTACGATTCCTTTACCCGTCACCCGCAAAAGGGTCTGGTAAATGAGATCGGCGTATTTGTCTTCCAAGTATTCGTAGAAAAATTGACTGGGAACCTGAATGGTGAAATCATTTTCTTCGTATTTCAGCGGTATAATCGGAGTGAACCAAGTGCTAAAAACACTATCGCTAACATTATCTTTAATAATGCCTAAACATTGGTTCCATAAACTGACATGTGATTTCACTCTGTGTTCCTTTTTTAATTTAATTTATAACAAAAAAAACTCTCTTTCTGTTGTCCGTTTCTGTATTAATTTTTGGAGAAAGATGGATTATTTTCACTGCAAAATTTGGAAAAAAAAACCATACTACAAAATTGAAAATTTCCGGATTTTGACAAGCGCTACTTATTGCCTGTTTTTCAACTACTTATACAATACAGCTCTTTTTAATTGACAATCAATTACTTAATGAAATTTTCGGTTTTTCTTTTTGCCGGAGAAATAACCGCTCATCTTATTTATAGTTACTTTTGACAAGCATTTCGCTCTCGCGGGAAGTTCTTTTTACCTCGATAAAATTGTTTAGACAAAATCTAAATAAGGACTTTTTTTGTCACAAAAATTTAACAAAATCAGAAAACTGAAAAATGGACATAATTTTTCGGATGTTCCTTAATATCCAGCAACAGATTAGAGGCATTCCGGGCGGTCGAATCCAACTGATCGTACAACGAACGGTCGTTCAAAAAGAGGCCGAGCGTATTATCCGGATTATTTAATTGTTTCGACATTTGGTTTATGTTTTGCATCGCTTGGTCCACCGTATTCAGCGTACTTTGGACATCCACTTGCTTCAAATTATCGCTCACTACCGTAAAATCGGAAGATACCTTATTCAAATTGGAAACAATCACAGGGACGTCTTTCGATAAAAGCGCATTGAGCCGGTCGGACGATTTCTGGAGATTGGCGGTAGTTCCTTCAATATGATCCAGCGACTGAGTCAATGCGGGATGATTTACCAGCGTTTGAATACCTGATAATATAGAATCCAAGCGCGGGAGGATTTTTTCTATCTGCGGCAACAAATCGGCGGAAAGTTTATCCATCAAACCGGCATTGGTAATCCCCTCAAGCGTATCGCCCACCTGGTAATAGGCGCTGACATATTTGTTAAGCACCAGGTTCAAATAAGCGCCGGAGGTCAACCCCGATTTCAATTCGGCATAACTTCCGCTCTGCACTTTCATATCCTTATCCAGACTGATTTGAACCACGATATTATCCGCATCGGGATTGGTGAATTCGTATTCGATGTCATTGACAATCCCCACTTTAAATCCATCTACAAAAACAGGACTGGAATTTTGCAATTCGGAGACATTGGGCATTAATACATAGTAATGATTCGTCGGTTTGAAGAGGTTGATCCCTTTCATATAATTCAAGCCCCAATACAACAGGAATAAACTGACTAATGTCACGATACCGATAATCACCTCTTTTGAAAATATTTTCTTCATTGTTCGCTTTTTTTATTTTTAATTAACCCTTACGCCATCGACAAAAGTGACGATAAAAGCATCTTTGAAATCTTTCGATACGGATTTCCGGATTCGGGAAATCTCGTCCCAATCGGTCGATCGTCCGTAAGTATATTTATACAATCCTTTATCTATATAATAATCCGCGTCATACCCCTTTAATTGCCGTGCATTTTTCGGCAATTTTTTGGGATGTGCCAAAATTTGCACCTTATATACCGTCTTCCCTTTAGATACGGTCTTCCCTTTCGGGGTGGTTGCCTTCACCTGGTTTTCAGCTACTTCCGGCCGGTCGATTACCGTTTCCGGTTCATAGCTATCGATTACCGCCTTCTTTGGGGACGTTTGGGACATTTGGGACGTTTGAGAGGTTTGGGATGTTTGGGGATTTACCGTTTTACGATCATATTCGGTTTTATAGTTGGTAAAAGCGGCACAAATAGCCTTGGCATATTTTTTTTGCCCGGCTTCGCTCAGCAAAAAGGCTTCTGCCGTTGGATTGGAAATAAAATCCAGTTCAACGAGTATCCGCGGCATGGTTGATTTCCGCAAAACCAGATAACCCGCTTGTTTGGCGCCGCGTGACTTCCATCCCACACAATTCCGCAATTCTTTTTGAACCACATTCGCGAAATCAATGCTGTGTTTGGCAAATTCGCCTTGCATAAATTCAAATATGATGAGTGATTCGGGTGAATTCGGATCGTATCCCTCGTATCTTTCCTGGTAGTTGTCTTCCAAATAAATAACGGAATTTTCCCTTTTGGCAACGTCTAAGTTTTCTTTATTCCGGGTAATCCCGAAAGTATATACCTCCGATCCGCGGGCAGCTGCAGTCGAAGCCCAGTTGGTATGAATGGATATGAATAAATTGGCTTTCGCTTTATTGGCAATGTCGGCGCGGTCGTCCAACTCCACAAACACATCCCGTTCGCGGGTATAAACGACTTTCACATCGGAATGTTGTTCCGATATATATTTGCCAACCAGCTTGGTAACAGCCAGATTGATATTTTTCTCTTTTCCTTTTTTACCGCAAGCGCCGGGATCTTTTCCGCCGTGGCCGGCATCCAATACCAATACAAAACGATCGTCTGCCGGATGAGCCGAAACAGGTGAAACAATCATTAACAGGAAGAGAGATACTAGTGATGTATAAAATAAATTCTTCAAAACCTTCATTTTATCTTGTTTCGGGAACAAATTTACGGGAATATTTTGAAAAAACGCAATAATATGTAGATAAAAGGACAAAAACCTCCGGTTTTTTATAGGACAAGCGTAATTACTCAGCCCCCGCTAAATACTAATTTAACTGCTTAACGGTCATCATGAGATTCCTCCCTTCGGTCGGAATGACG
>JAISKT010000188.1 GCA_031261295.1 Candidatus Symbiothrix sp.
TCTTCCAGTGTCATCTCGTGGCGGTCGATTCCGAAAAACATTTTGATAATGTCCCGTTCCCGTTCGCTCAAAGTAGATAAAGCGCGGTTGATTTCCTTGGAAAGCGATTCGTTCATCAAGGAACGGTCGGCCACCGGGGCATCTTCGTTGACAAGCACATCCAACAGGCTGTTGTCTTCTCCTTCGATAAAAGGAGCGTCCATCGAAATGTGGCGGCCGGAAACTTTCAAGGTATCCGAAATCTTGTCCACCGGAATGTCTAATTCGGTTGCCAATTCTTCGGGAGAAGGCCGGCGCTCGTGTTCCTGTTCAAACTTTGAAAAAGCCTTGGTAATCTTGTTCAGAGAACCTACCTGATTCAAAGGTAAACGCACAATCCTCGACTGTTCGGCCAAGGCTTGCAGAATAGATTGCCGAATCCACCACACCGCATAAGAAATAAACTTGAATCCGCGCGTTTCGTCGAACTTCTCAGCCGCTTTGATCAAACCCAAGTTTCCTTCGTTGATCAAGTCGGGAAGACTCAATCCTTGGTTTTGATACTGTTTGGCAACCGATACTACAAAACGAAGATTCGCGCGAGTCAACTTTTCCAATGCAGCACGATCGCCCCGTTTGATGGCTTGCGCCAATTCAACTTCTTCTTCTACGGTAACAAGATCTTCACGGCCAATTTCCTGAAGATATTTGTCTAAAGAAGCACTTTCACGATTGGTGATTGACTTTGTGATTTTTAACTGTCTCATTCACTAATTTATTGTGAGAAAAATTAACTGCAAAGGTAGTTCTTTTTTTCAATGAATGAATGAAAAGAATGAAGAAAATGAAAAGAATATTTATTTCATTTTCTTCATTCTTTTCATTTTCTTAATTATTCAGGTCGATTGCATAAAAGCGCACTTTATCATTCGGGTATAAACCTTTGATATAAAGACCTCTTTCGTCCGGATCCTGTTTCAATAAAATTTCCACGATTTTATTGAATGTTTCCGGAGAATTCAATTTCTCATCATTGGCCGTAAGAATAATAAAACCGTTTTTGATGCCGGCCTCTTTTAATTTACCGTTGGTAATGTCCGTTACTTCCACTCCATAATTAACCCCGACATTCCTTTTCGCTTCAGAAGATAACTCCTTGAATGTGGCACCGAGGATTTCGGCAACGCTCCGGTTTTTAACGATTTCGGTAGTTCCCTGATCGTTTTTCAATTCGACTTTGTATTTTTTTACATCACTGCCTCTTTGTACTTGAATTTCAACCACATTGCCCGGACTGTAACGGTTGATTTGCGCCCGTAATTCCTGATAGGTTTTAATTTTTATTCCATTGACAGCTGTGATGACGTCTCCTTCTTGCAAACCGGCTTTTTGAGCAGAACTTTTCGTTGCAAATTCCTTGACGTATGCGCCTTCATGGACTTTCAATTTAGCATACGTATCCGGTTCTTCGGTTTTTAGAATAGGCACATCTATAATCACGACACCCAACAAGGCCCGCTGAACCGTACCATATTCTTTAAGATCGGAAACAACCTTCTTCACCAGATTGATAGGTATGGCAAACGAATATCCGACATAATTTCCTGTTTCCGAATAAATGGCCGTATTGATGCCGATCAATTCACCTTTGGTGTTGACCAAAGCGCCGCCACTGTTGCCCGGATTCACCGCAGCATCTGTCTGGATAAACGATTCGACTTTATCCTGTGTCCTTCCGCCGGATCCGGGGAATACGCTTCCACGACCTTTGGCGCTCACAATACCAGCTGTAACAGTGGAAGTTAAGTTAAAAGGATTACCTACGGCCAATACCCATTCGCCGACTTTCAAAGCATCGGAATCGCCGAAGGGAATCACCGGGAAATTTTTCCCGTCGATTTTCAACAAAGCGACGTCCGTAGCCTCGTCTTTTCCGATTACTTTAGCGGTGTACGTCTGGTCATCATTGGCGGTCACTTCAATTTCATTGGCGCCTTCAATCACGTGATTGTTGGTAATGATGTAACCGTCCGTTGAGATAATCACGCCGGAACCGAAACCGACACGAGGTTGCCTTTGCTGATACTGAGGACTTTGACCGCCAAAAAAGAATTCAAAAGGGTCGAAATATCCTCTATTGTTATTCTCCCGTTGGCTGGGTTTAGCCACCGATTTGATATGCACTACGGCATTCACGCTTTGTTCGGCGGCCAACGTAAAATCCGTATTTTCCGCAGCCACGCTATTGTATCCCACCGGGAGAAACCCGGTTTGCTGAAATCCGCCGGAATCGGACATCTTGTCATTTCTGTTTAGATGAGCATACGTTCCGACTGCAATACCCGCACTCAAAAGGCTTACCAAAATAAACCCGAACACTATTTTCCAATTTGTTTTCATATCTTTTCCGTTTTTTATTAAAAATGTTTTATATGATATTTATGTTCAAATATATTACAAATAACGTACTAAAAAGCGTTATTGTATCTGTATTTTAACATATTTAACCGTAAGCGAGGCAACTTAAATCAAATTAACATTCGGGGCTGACAAAATTTCATTTTGGATATTCAGAAAAAATGTTTTACCTTTGTCGTCGCAAAAGTTTCGGGGTGTAGCTCAGCCCGGTTAGAGTACGCGTCTGGGGGGCGTGTGGTCGGACGTTCGAATCGTCTCACCCCGACAGCTGAGAGTCAAGAGGTTAGAAGTTTTTCTGACCTCTTTGATTTTTAAATACTGACGGATTACTGACGTTTTTTTCGGCAAATAGATATGAATTTTTAACAGTTGATATATTAAAATATTTCAATCAATCCAATAATATTTTTTCTAAATATCTTTTTGTGTAAGCACTTAATTCTTCAAATGCTTTAGAAAATTTAATTTTCCGTTTTTCCAAATCATAAGGTATAATAATATCATCTCCAAAGTATAATTTAAATAATGAATCAATTGTTGATTTATTTGTTTCAATAGAATTATCAAAAGTAGTTAAGTCATACTGAACTATTGAATATGACGCCTCAATATGGGCTATTTTTGAATATTCAGCCATCATACCTTTTAGTAAATGTTTGGATTCTTCATATTTGTTATTACGAACATATACAAAACCTTCTTTTTTATACATTTCACATATATTGTCAAAATAGCGAGAGCTTTTATTCACATTGCCAATTGTATAACATATTTTTTTGATTCCATTATATTGAATTTCAAAGTGTGATTTTTCATCATAAGAGATATCTGAATTAGATAATATTTTTGAATATTTTCCCATTAAATTTTTTAGTAAATCTTTGGATTTCTTATATTCACTACTCCTAATGTAGTTCATATTATCTTTTGTATATGCTATATTTATTTTTTCAATTATAACATTTATTTCTTCAATTATAGCATTTATTTCTTCAAGTATTTTTTTGTATTGATTATTGTATTTTAGTGTTAATTGAGTGGTTTTTTTTGTACAACCATTTTCTTTAGATATTTTATTTATATTATTATCTATACTTTCAATTGTGCTAAACAATTTCTTTATTTTAATATGTTGATTTTCTTCTTCTGTTATTATTTTTTCTATTTCCTCTAATTTTTTGCTCTTTTCTGAATAGAAACTTTTTACATGACGTTTACCCCAAGTATAATTATCATTTATTTCATAGATGTCATTTGATTTAAGCTGCAAAAAAATATGTCCCGGATATTTTTTTGACAGTTTTTGTAGGTTGTTGATTTTATAATTGGCAGAAGGGATGGATAAAAGAAACACTTGCTTATATTTATTTTTTAAGACATTCAAACAATAATTTGTGGTCAAACAGAATCCTTCATCAGAAAAAAGGAAAAATACCTTTTGTTCATCATATCCAGTAAAAATTCGAGAAAAATTATTGACTGTGTCAATAAAATCAAAGCTGTCCAGAGTTAATAACTTTGCAATAAAGTCTTTTACAACACTACTATGTAGTTCTTGCCAAAAAGAATTTCTATTAAAATTAATATCAATTTTTTCTCTGTCTAAAGATATAGGAAGAGTGTTGTTCTTATCATGCAACCATAAATGTGGCACTTTATACAAAGGCAAGTTGTTATACATAAGAGTATCAATATTGAAGTTTTTTGGAAGTATTTTCCTATTGATTAAAATACCATTGCAAAAAAGAGATGTTGAATTATCCATATTTAAATCTTCTGTTAATGGAGTCGAAAACCAAAATACGATACCCAACTCTTTATATGTGTGCTCTAATAAGACTAAATCTTCTTTTCTAAATGATTTTATGGGATTTATTTTTTCATTGTTAAAATAATAGTCAATATTAGGTCTATTAAAGGGATACCATTCAAACCATTCTATTTGATCGGTTTTAGTTTCGTTTGCCCTTTGTGTATTATTTTCATTGCCATAAATATAATAGGAAGGCAATTTATCCCATTGCTTAATATATTTTAATTTATTCACCTGTTCTATATCTACCTCAATACTGATTATTGTTCCAGTATTATTATTGTTCAATTCTTTTTCTTTGTGAATTTTGATTAAATCTGTTTCTAATGTTGTATTAAATGTATATCTATATTGTTCATGCATACTTTTAGTGTTAATTGATATTTCCTTTCCAAGCAAAAAAGCAGCAAGTACACCAATACCAAATCGTCCAGCCCTATATATATCGCTTTCGTTAGTTAATTTTTTCCAATTAAAATCAGATTGATAAGAAGTTCCTATGGTTAAAAAATAATTAATTATTTCATTTAAGGTCATACCTTTTCCATTATCATTTATTCTAAAAAAGCATTTGTCATCATTATTTTCTATAATTACTGATATCTTAGGTTCATAATTACTATTTCCATTTTTTTTCTCAATTTCACTTCTCTCCAAACATGCATCAATAGCATTTTGTAATAATTCTCTTATCCCATACGACGGATTATTCCCATATAGAGGCGCAATCAATAATTTGGCAAGTTTATTATTAAATTTAAAAGAGATTTTATGTGGTACATAGCCAATACTTTCAATAAAATCTTTGGAAGTTATATTTGATTTAATTCTTCGATATTTTAATTTATAACTATTCTCAATACCATAAACCTCTCCTAACACGGCCCATGACATATCCAATTCGTATTGAATATTATGAATAAGTTCTTTTAATCGAATATATGTATATGTGTTTTCAGGATCGCATTGAAATACAATACATTCTTTATCATTAGTATCACTTCCATATTTTATATCTATTGCTTCATGCAATTTGTGTTCATTGTATGAATAAGGGCTTGTAAACGTTTTAACCTTAGTTGTAATATCAAAAAAAGTTCGATTATTATCAATTTGTAAAGAATCTGCAATCCGTAATACTGCCATTAGATACACTATTTTGATGTCGTATGGACTATAGGCTGCATCTTTTGAGAAAGTTTTTTCCAGATATTCAAAAGTTTCACGAATTTCCATTCCATGACTCCTTGCTATTAATCCTATAATATCTTTAATTTTTTTATTCTTTATATCTCTTCCAAACTCTATATCTTCTTCGGCTTTTAAACCATGAAGAGCTATTTCATGTGCGATACGTGGATGATTTCGCCGTATAAATTCTCCAATAAATTTTCTGTCAGAATCATTTTTTGCATATTCCAATATATTATAGGCATCAATATTTTTTATAATATAAGATTCATCTCCAAAATAATTTTTCTTTTGATAAGAACTATAATGTTTTGTTTCCAAAATATAATCTTTCCACAGGCTAAACCATGTTTTATCATCAAAAAAACGATTTAAAACAGAATCATATTCTCCCATTAACATTTTCTTGAATGTGGATATTGGCAGTTGCATCGCAATATCATGTAGTACAGCAGACATAATTAATACTGCAATATCCTTAGTGGATAATTTATTAAATGTTGTTTTCTCAATTAATTTTAGAGAGCAATTTAAAACGTCCTCCACATGTTTTATACCATGGTCTGTATATTCACTAAAAAAAGATTTTTCGTTTAATTGTAAAATTAAGCTGAACTCTCTTATTGTACTTCGGGTGACTGCTTCTAAATCTGGATTATCATTAAACTTTTTCCTGAAAGACTGGGGAATTATATCTATTTTACTCATTAAACAAATATTTTAGATGGAAAATTAAAATTTTATGACATTTATAAATTCAATTTCTCTTAATCTCTTTGAATCAGCACAAAGGTAATAAATATTTGATAAACATGACTGATTTACAGCTTACTGCCAACTCCTTGTATAAGCATCTGCAAATGCAGGGATAATATTAAGTAATAAAACTAACTTTATCGCTCGTTGCTTTGTCTAATACGTTCTTTTCCATACAGTTTCTTTTTACTATGCAATGCAAAGTGGCATTTTCCATAGAATTTTAGTACCTTTGCCCTATCTTTTTAATAAAATAATGTTATGGAAAATTGCCTGTATTGCCAACGGAATGAAACATTCCACCATTTGATGCTTCCGATAGCCGGCTTGGAAGTTAGCTCGGCTTTTTTGTTCAAAGAACAAACCTACCACGGACGCTGTGTGGTAGCGTATAAAGATCATAACATCGAATTATATCAATTGAATGATGACCAATTATTGTCATTTATGAAGGATGTGCAGAAAGTGGCTAATGCCATACAAAAAGCGTTTAATCCGGCAAAGATCAATTTGGGTTTTTATTCGGATAAGCTAAAACATTTGCACGCCCATATCGTTCCCAAATATGTAGATGGTCCCGATTATGGCGGTGTGTTTGTGATGAATCCTCAAGCCATCTATTTGCCGGATGAGCAATATCCGGCTATGATTTCGGCAATAAAAGCCGGTCTGTAAAGCAGCAAATATTTATCCTGCATACGAAACCACTTTCAATTCCTTTTCAAACTCCTTTGGGGACAATGCCGTCCGCACCTTTACTTTTACCGGTTGCCCCGGCAACAAGTCGAAATAGTTGTCTTCAAAGAAATTGTCTATCCCATCAATCGACAGAAAGACGGCACGGGCAAACTTATCCGATTGCAACGTAATCTCATAACCGCCACTGACTGGCTGAATGCTTTTGCTTATATTTACCGCCGGGAAAGTAATGTCTTTTTGCAGTGTCAAGAAATAACGATTGCTATAGGCGATTCCATCTTTGCCGGTGAAAGTAACATACACAAACCCCTCATTTGCCGGCATATCTTTAATTAAGGCATCTACGGGAGAGGCATAAAGATTAGCGCTGGTATTCGCAGGCGCTTTGAGCGTTTTCGTTATACGATTCACTTCCGTACCATCCCAACGGAGCACTTTAATATCCAATGTGCCTGGCGTTTCTTTCAACCGGTCGGACACGATATACACCCGGAAATCATTGTCTTTCGCTATCGGTGAAACTAAAATGTCGCGGTAGGCTTCACGGGAATAATAGTGCTGCGCTTTCCAACGCCCATAATAGTCACGGCTCGACCAGGAAGCGACCGGCCAACAGTCGTTGTGTTGCCAGAAAAGGGTACCCATGCAATACGGCATCGCTCTGCGGTGGGCTTCAATCGCTGTTTTAATTGCATCACCTTGCAATACTTGCCCCATATAAAGGAAGTTTTCAAAGTCTTCCGGCTCTTTGTATTCCTTTTGCAGATACTCTTTGATACGTGCATTTGCATAGCTGCCCGCCCGTTGATGCGCCTGCATTACTTCCGACTCAATCTCCCAGTCGCCAGGATCCGGGGCATAAATTTTCACGGATTCAAATTCGGGGAAAGACTGGAAACCGTATTCGCTAAAGAAGCGGCTTTTGACCGTATTATAGTTATAGGTCGGCTCTTGTCCGTGCCACACGCCCCAATAGTGGCGGTCGCCGTTGTGGTCTTCGTCTTTGTCCTTATTATAGGGCGATGACGGCAGATAGAACGTGCCCGGAGAATAATTTTTCACGGCTTCGGGCAATACGTTATCGAATAAATCGCAATATTGCTTCCAGATAATCTTTTCGTATTCAGGGCTTTGTTCCCGGTAATATTCGTCAAAATTCCATAAAGTCCAGAAGTAATACACTTCATTGTTGCCGCACCACAAAGCGATAGACGGGTGATTACGCAGCCGTTTGATATTATCAATCGCTTCTTGCTTGATATTTTCCAAAAATTCGCCTTCGGAAGGATAGAGACTGCACGCGAACATGAAGTCTTGCCAAACCATAATCCCGTACTTGTCGCAAAGTTCGTAGAAAAAGTCTTTTTCATACGTTCCCCCACCCCACACACGCAACATGTTCATGTTTACGTTTTTAGCATCCAAAATGGTTTGCAGGTATTGTTCATCCGTTACACGCGGCAGGAAATTGTCCTGCGGAATATAGTTAGCGCCTTTGGCAAAGACTTTTACGCCGTTGAGTTCCACATACAGCGCTATACCATCCTTGTCGGGCTGGTAAATTGTCTTCAAGGAACGAATACCGGTAGTAGTCGTCTTCGTGTCCGACTCCTGTTCCGGATGAGAAACTTCTGTTTGGAAAGTATAGAGATGCGGTTCGCCTAAGCCGTTGCACCACCAGAGTGTAGGATTTTTAATGATAAAAGGAATCGTAATCGTGTTTAGTCCGTTTATTAAATCGGTTTTAACGCTTCCATATACCTTTCCTGTTTCGGGGTCTTTGACGGTTATCTTAGCGCCGGACAGTACATTATCCGATTGAATTTCCACTTGGGTATTGATAATTGCCTGCTTGGCTGTTACTTCTTTTTGTTGAATATACACATTTTCGATACGAAGGTCATTCCAGGCTTCCAAGACGATGGGCCGCCAGATACCGGAAGTGACAAAGCGAGGGCCCCAATCCCAACCGTAATGGTAACCTGCTTTGCGGGCGAAGATACTGACCCGTTTATCAAAAATACCGCCATTTTCCGCCTGGTCGGGACCGGTACGGTATTGATAAGGCAGCGCATCAAATTTTGGAATATCTATTTTGATAGGCGAATGGAAATACACCTCCAATTGATTGCCCGCAGGCTTGAGTTTACCTTTCACATCTACCGTCCATTCACGAAACATGTTATTGGCTTTCAGTATCTGTTCGCCATTGAGATAAACATCGGCATACGTGTCCAAGCCCCAAAAATGGAGTTGGATATTACTCTTAGCGGTGATGTTGTCTGCCGCATCGAAGTAGGTTTCATACATCCAATCTTCCTTGTCTATCCATTGCAGGCCCCGTTCATTGAGGCGGAGAAACGGGTCTTCGATAATCTTATTGGCTAACAAATCGGTATGAACAACACCGGGCACCGTAGCCGGGTACCAATTCGTAAGTCTTGCCTGGCGAAATCTCCAACCGGAATTAATTTGTTGTTGTAGAGATGCAGTTTGGGCCAACAAGGGCATCAGTTGAAAGAGCATGACAAGACATGCGATTATTTTTTTCAATTTCATGATATCAGTTGATTTTCGTTTGCAAAAATAAGGGCGCAATGAATCGCGCCCTTACAAACCAATTAATTTAATTTATTTAGAAAACGATTACTTTCTTCGTATTAACAGCATTGCCGTTAGACAGTTTCACCAGATACACACCCGGCGCCAACTGACGGGAGGCAACCATTGTATGACAAACACCTTGTTCAACCGTTTGACCATTCGCCGATACGATAGAATAAGTTACATCCGATGCTAAAGTGTTGTTGATTGCGATGCTCTTATCTTTAGAGCTAACCGTTGCAGCAATAGTCTCCTTTACAGCTTTAATTCCTACATGACCGTCATAAGAAGCTGTTACCGCAGCGCTTGTTACGTTTGCCTGGTCAAATGTTTGCACGCCAAAGGTATAAACAGCTGCTTCCGGTATATCCAAATGGATAAAAGTTGTAAGAACAGGGAGAGACGTATAAACAGTATTAGTGTCTTCGTCCGTGACAGATACAATGTAACGCAAAGCAGCTGTTGGAGTTTCTTCGTCTGTTGCAGCACCCCAAAGCAATGTAATTCCGCTTCCATAATCCGAACTCAAAACATGCACAGGGTTAACTTCCAAGTTAGCAGGAGCAGCCGGAGTTGTGTTGCCGGCTATCGTTCCATTGGCCAAAGTGTTAAGAGCAAAAACGGTATTCCAACCATCCCGGTATCCGGTATTGGCATAATCCAAATTACCATCGTTGTTGATATCGACTAAACTTACATTCCCTGAACGGGCACGCATATTTTCCGGCACATCGAATACACTAAAGGTCAAGTCGCCATTGTTGTAGAACAACTTGGTAATCCCCAGTTCGCCGTCATTACCGTCTAAACCGGACACCAATAGATCGACTAAACCATCATTATTGAGGTCGCCTGCAGCGATGCTTGCGCCTAACGATTTGATTAAACCGGAGTTTTCGTATTTAGTGAAACTACCATTGCCATCATTAATGTGTAGATTAGCTACCGCACGGGAAACTTCTACCAAGTCATCGTATCCATCGGCATTGATATCGGCAAAGATGGTTTCATATTCTTCATTCCCATTCAGTGCGGAAGAATAAGGAGACTGCGTAAACGTACCGTCTTGATTGTTGATATACAAACGGGCGATCCAGCCTTGTTGGTCGTTATAACCTTGCGCCAGGAAGTCGGTAAAGCCATCGTGATTTACATCTCCTACATTCACAGAACCTTTACGAACAAAATCGAAGTTCTTTTTGCTACCGTCATCATTCACTACTAAATCATGCTTTTGAACAAATTCACCATTATCATTCTTAAATACGGTAGTAAAGCCCCATAACCAGCCCCAATCACCGGCTCCATCGTTCTTTCCCAAGTCCCAATCATAGACATTATAGTTGGCGTCACCGGCGAATACCAAGTCCATCCAACCATCATTGTCATAATCAATTGCCTGAATAATGCCGCCGGCCGAGTTACCACTTCCGGTATTGACGGCATAATCCTTTATCCTATTGGTTTGCGCTTCGTTCAGGACAAAAGCATAGTTGCCGGCTGCACCTGTATTTTCATATACATAAGCTTTATTCGGCCCATCCTGTTCCTTACCCATAATTACCAAATCCAAGTCGCCGTCATTATCATAATCGATAAATACGGATCCGGCTTGAACCAACTTTTGAAAAGTTCCTTCTTGAACTGCCGTAAAGGTATTGTCGCCGTTATTTTGTAACAAGCGAGCGTTGGCTGTCCACATGCCACCTACAAAGAAAGCATCTTTATCACCGTCATTGTCATAATCGCCCCAAATCAGGTGACCGCCGCCGGCATTATCGCCAATCACATCGCCGCCGGATGCAATCACATCCCAAGTGGTTACAGGAACAGCGGTATAAACCGTAAACTGACTGGCTGCATCCGCCTGGTCGATCGCTTGCACTCCAAATGTATAATCACCTTCGGGTAAATTCCAATCAAAAGAAGTACCATGAATTAACGGAACAATCTCACCACCTATTTTCAAACGACCCGTAACAATGTCTGCCGGAGCATAAACATAGATTGCACCGGTTTCATTATTTTGAGCATACACATTGTAACGCAACGCCGCTTTAGAGGTAAGGTCGTCTTTGGGAGCATTCCACGACAAACGATATTTTCCATCACTGTACGTTACTGTAAAATTGTAAGGAGCACCGGGTGCGCTATTGCTTGATATGCCTTCACCCAACTTATTCAAAGCCACGGAAGAACCTTCCCAACCGAAGTTAGAAAAGTCGATAGTACCGTCATTATTTACATCCACTAAAGCAGTGCTACCGGTACGGGCTTTCATATTGTCTAAGACATTCGCTGCGGTAAAGGTATTGTCCCCATTGTTGTAGAATATACGGGTAGTACCGAACTCACTGTCATTGCCGTTTAATCCGGAAACAAGCAGATCAACCCATCCGTCATTATTGATGTCACCGGCCGTGATACTTGGCCCATTCACTCGAATGAAGCCATTGGTATCCTTATCATACTTCGTAAAGCCGCTTTCCGTATTATTGATATGGATGTTTACTTCTTCTTTCGACATTTCTACGATATCGTCATAACCATCGCTATTCAAATCAACAAAAAGGGTTTCAGACGAAGTTTTACCCAAAAGTGTAGAAGAATAGGGATGTACGTTAAAGGTTCCGTCTTGATTATTCACATACAAGCGGGCGGCATAACCCACATTCGTATTATCGCTATACCCTTGGATAAGGACATCGGCATAACCGTCTTTATTTATATCGCCTACATGAACAGAACCGCTACGGGTATAAATGAAATTCGTTTGACCATTTTCTCCATTTACCGGAGTAAAATCTATCTCAAACGAAGTCTTAGTGTTTTTGGCAATCGCGGATACCGACCAGCCTACCCAGTCCCAGTTACCTGCGCCATCATTGTTATTCGGGTTCCATCCCCAGGCATTGTAGTTGGTATGACCGGTAACAATTAAGTCCATCCAACCATCATTGTTATAATCAACCGCTTGGATAGCACGACCTACATTATTGTCATCCCCGATGTTTACATTGATACGGTTTTTCAAAGAGTTGGTGCGTTCTTCATCCAACTCGTAAGCGTATCCGCCCGGTTCTTCACCCGCATTTTTATACGCATACACTTGATTTTCGCCGCCGTCTTGTTTACCAACGGTTACCAAATCCAAGTCGCCGTCATTGTCATAATCAATAAAGACTGCGGCAGAAAATTGTAACCCGTTGAAAGTTCCGTCTTGTATTTTCGTAAACGTGTTGTCTCCATTGTTTTTCCAGAGAGCAGCCATCGCATCATAAGCTCCGCAGATAAGAAAAGCATCTTTGAAGCCATCGTTATTGAAATCACCCCAAATCAAACGGCCGGCTACCGGTTGTTTGCCTTCTTGCGTGCCAAAGCCATCGGCACGAGTAGCAATGACTTCCCAATCAACTTGTTTAAGCTGTGCTTGTAGTGTAGAGGCGAAAGCCAGCACTACCAATAGTAAGAATGTTTTCCTCATATAAATAGTATTTAGATTGATATTCAACAACAAATGACAGTTGACAAAAGTACTTATATCCAACCGTTACAAAAAGCGTAAATGTCGCAAAGAATAGCGCATTTGTCGCAATCGGACATTTGTTTCATTAATAGGTCGGATAGATGCCTTTCTCTTCTTCCTTAATTGTTTATATTTGTATTCAAATTTTTTCTAAATTTATAATCTCATGAAAAATACTTTATCAGCGCTACTATTGCTTTTTGCAATTACCACTTTCGCCTCCTGCAACAAATCTGATGTGGAGGTCGGCCAATGGAAAATCTCTTACAACCAAGAAAAGAAAGGCATTGACATTCTAAAAGATTCCCGGCTTGTCTTTACGGGTTTGTCTGCAACTTACCGTCTCAACGACAAAGAGATTTCTTCTTCCGATTATCCCAATCGCACGTTTCAAACAGTGGGAATAACGGATGCTTTCGGTCAAAGCACTATCTTCACCGTAACTTATACGAGTAATGAATTGCCTGCGCTCAAGCAAAATTTCTATATCTATCCTGATAAAGAATATATCTTAACGGATTTTACTTTAGAAAATGCCGGAGAAGCGGTAAGTTCCAATTATATGGCTCCGGTTAATCTTAAAAACGTTACTTTGCCTTTCGATACAAAAGAGGCGCAGGCTTTGTTTATCCCTTATGATAATGATGCCTGGGTGCGTTACCAATCGCATCCTTTCCCTTTCGATAAATTAGTAAGTTATGAAGTAAGCACTGTATTTGATAATGCAAGCCGCAAAGGACTTGTAATCGGTTCGATAGAACATGATAATTGGAAGACAGGCATTGAACTCACGAAAGCCGGCGCCACCGGAATAGAAAGCTTGGTTTGTTATGGCGGTATCGCTACCAACTTAACACGCGACTCCAAACCCCACGGCGCTTTATCCGGCCAAACGATCAAATCCCCGAAAATATGGTTAGGCATATTTGACGATTGGCGCACCGGCTTGGAAGCTTACGGTGAAGCCAATGCCTTAGTCACACCGCCTAAAGCCTGGGACAAAGCCATTCCTTTTGGATGGAATTCTTGGGGCGTATTGCAATTCCACCTCACTTATCCTAAAGCCATGGAAGTATCGGACTTCTTTGTCGGCAACTTACAAAATCACCATTTTATCAATCCGGATCACACTTTATATATAGGCTTGGATTCGGGCTGGAACAGTTTCTCCGAAGATGAATTGAAATCTTTTGTGCAGAAATGCAAAGACAACGGACAGATAGCGGGCGTGTATTGGACGCCTTTCACCGATTGGGGGAAAAACCCCGAAAGAACGGTGGATGACGCACCGGCTTATAAATACAAAGACATTTACGTTTACGCCAATGGAAAACCGCAAGAATTAGACGGCGCGTATGCCATCGACCCTACGCATCCCGCTATTGAAGAACGTATGAAAAAAGCATCGGACTTGTTTCAACGTTGCGGTTTTGAATATGTAAAAATGGACTTTATGACGCATGGCGCCTTAGAGGGCGATTACTGGTATAACCAAAACATACAAACAGGAACGCAAGCCTACAATTACGGGATGACCTTGTTGGACAAATATTTTGGAGATATGTATATCAACCTTTCTATTTCGCCCATCTTCCCGGCACAATATGCGCAATCCCGCCGCATTGCCTGCGATGCCTGGAACAAAATCAAAGATACCGAATATACAATGAATGCCGTTTCTTACGGTTGGTGGATAGACCGGGTGTATCAATACAACGATGCCGACCATGTGGTTTTGCGCAATGCCACGGAAGGTGAAAACCGTGCGCGGGTTACATCGGCGGTCATCACAGGCTTATATATTGCAGGTGATGATTTTAGTGAAGGCGGCTCGGAAGAAGGGAAAGCACGTGCCAGGCAATACCTGACTAATCCGGACATCAATGCCTTAGCCACGGGCATATCTTTCCGTCCGTTGGAAGGGAATGGCGAGAAATCGGAAAACCAATTCATTCGGGAAGATGCAACGGGTGTGTATTATGTGTATTTCAATTACACGGAAGAAGCCGTTGAAATAAACATTCCATTAGACCGCATTGTAGAGACGCAGCATGCCACGTCTCTACAGGCCACCGATTTGTGGAAAAACGAAACAATCAATACAAATAACAAGGTAGTCGTACCGGGCAAAGATGTTTTAGTATTGCGAATGAATAAATAAAACTTTACAATAAAGTATATTGTATTGCATAAACCTTTTCTTCGCCTGCCTCTATCCGGCATGAAGGGAAGTGGGGATGATTCACTGCATCCGGATAGCCTTGCGCTTCCAAGGCAATTCCGGCACACGGTGCAAAAGGTTTATCCAGATAATCGCCCGTATAGACTTGTATGCCCGGCATGGATGAACAAACAGTTAAGCTTCTGCCGGACGTTGCTTCGCTTAAAGTCGCCAAATTCTTTACAACATACTTATCATTGCTTATGAAATAAGTATTGTAAGCTTGTAATGTATTTAAATCGAATGCACCTTCTGACAAAGGACGTATCTCGCCTGTAGGCAGGAAAGCCTCGTCCGTCACTACGTATTGGTCCGCAAACACTTTTAATTGGTGACTACAGATTGTCCCCCCTTTGCCCGACAAATTAAAATAAGCGTGATTGGTGGGATTAAAGACCGTGGCCTTATCCGAAAGCACGTTGTAAACAATACACAAGGCATTATGATCGGTGAACGTATAGCTAACCGTCAAGCGTACCTTACCGGGAAAACCGCCCTCCCCATCGGGACTTTCATAAGTAAACGCCACACGATTATTGCTTAGTACCTCCATATCAAACAACCGGTTGTGGAAGCCGTTAAAACCGCCATGATTGCAATTCGCGCCATCATTCTTATCCAACCGGCAGGTCTTTCCGTCTAAAGTAAACTGCGCCTTCGTGATACGATTGGCCAAACGACCGATTGTACTGCCCAAATAATAAGGGTTAGCGACATAATCTTCCAACTCAGGGTAGGTCAGGATAATATTCTCCAACTTCCCTTCCCTGTCCGGTACATACCACGAAACCAGTGTAGCTCCCAGATTAAGTAATTCCACGTAAGCGCCCGAAGCGTTGGTAAGACGAAACAATTGTAAATCTTTTTTCATCTGTTTATAATTTTACCGGCAAATTTAATAAATTAATCGGATACTACCCTATTTGACACGTCATTGTGATTTTGCTATTGTAATGACCTGTTTTTTTTAGCGGAATAACAAAATACGCCGTAATTGACACAGAGGCATTCGATAAACTTGCATTTGTTGCTACAAGAGAAATTTATCCCAAAAAATGTCTTTGTCATCATCTGTATTCCCCCTAACTTTGCCGCACGAAAAATGCTTAAATAATAATCAAAAGATGATGATACAACATTTAAAAACCACAATTGTAATGGCCGTTTTGGTAGTAAGCGGTCTGAATGCAAAAGCGCAAGTAACAATCGGTTCACTCAACGACCCTCAAAAAGGCGTTTTGTTGGAACTTAAAACCCAAGAGGCGAAAAATCCTCAATCGGTAACAGATGACGAGAATGTGACAGTCGATGCCACCGGCGGCGGTTTACTCTTCCCTCGTGTAAAATTAGTAAGCAAAAATACATTGGAGCCGTTTATTGACAGCAAGAACAGTCAGGAGTGGACAAGCCATGCAAAACTAACCCATGCCGGCATGGTAGTCTATAATCTCCATGTCTCAGATGATTTTCAGTTGGGACTGTATGTCTGGGACGGCGCCGAATGGACTAAAATAAGCGACAGCGACGATGCCGGCAAGGATCACTATTTCCTTATTCCGTCTTTCAATATCGAATTGAGAGAGGGAGACAATCAAGTGAATTTTTATGATGAATACAAAAAACAGTTTAGCAACTTTGTGAGCAGCAATTCCTCCCTCACCAAACTTCCCTCTCATCCGAGCGGACGACTTTACAGAGCCGATGAATTGGATTATGTGATCACCTATTACGACTCCAATATCATTAAAATAATAAGCTTAGGTTCGGACGGATGGTTTAAATTCAGGGTAAGGAGTTTGGATTTGGATGCCAATTCCTTTATAAATGTAATTGCTATTGTCAAATAGTTGTGATATGGAATGGTAGAGACGCAAAATTTTGCGTCTCTACCATTTTCAGACTAACAGGATATAAATAATTTGATTATTCAAATACTGAGAGAAAGAATGATTCTTTCATAACCATAAAAACAGATAATGCAAGAAACAGAATGCCAATAAATAATTCTCTGTATATAACGGAATTTATACCAGTCTCCAAAACTGAACTACTGGGATGTTTAGGATTATAATATACAGGTATTTTTTCCCCCTTAGAATATTTTTCTACTATACTTTTGGGCCCGGAAGAACGGTTCTTTCCGATGTAATCTCCATAGTATATTCTTTCTGAAAAATATTCTTTTCCTTTTATAATATATTGATACTTAACTTCAGCTTTGTAAAAAGTTCTTAATCCTTTTCCCAAATTTTTAGTAATATCCAATTTCGAGTTTAATACTTTTCCATCTTCTGACATCCATTTTTTAGTGTTTTTTGATAAGACAAATAAATACAAAAAATGAAGTAAAAAAATAATACCGATACAAAAGATGATAGCTACTACATAGATATATTTCATAATTTCAAATTTGCTAATAATACCTCAACGACTCACATGTTTTCGGTATGACTAAAACTCAATGTTCTAAATGCTGTTAGCTATTGTCCAAATCGCATAGAAAAAAGAAACTGTCATAACCGGAACAATAATAAAACATATAATGATTTCCACAGGATTTGATTTGTAATTAATTTTATCAGTAGAAATACTGATAACTTTAGTTTTACAAATTATATCACCTAATCTTTTTCCATTATTGTTTATAATGTATAGTGCATCTATTGGTTGCAATAAAGCAATTATATTTCGTAAAATAATATTTAACAGACTAACAGGAAATCCTTTTTCATCCACAACTTGTAATTTTAAAATTCTTTTTCCAATACTTTGCCCATTAATAATATCTTTACAGAAAAATAAACTATAACCGATTGATGTGGCTAAACCATAAATGTAGAGGAAATTTTCGCTTATATTAATCATCAATAAAATCACTATGAATATTTCAATTAGGCCCAATAGGAATATATCTATAATTAATGATTCTAATCTTCTTGTTATGATACTTTGTTTCATCGAAAATAAACTTTTATTGCATTTTTAATAAATCAGCTAAAGCTTTCGCTGCTTTTTCCACATCCTGTTCTCCGTCGCGTGATATTTAATTCGGCAAAAGGCTCCCGCTAAAAAACGAAAGCTGGAGCCTTCTCCGAACCAATCGATTCATTAATTGTACGCTCAACGAGGATTCTACATAGAGATTTTCTTTGTTTTATTCAATACTTTTGGTAATAATCGAACTATATTACCTATCAACATGATAATCATACTTGAAAACCAAAGCCAATAGCCTATTTTATAACTGGTTATCTCTGCATAATTTCCTGCTTCATCTACAATGACTTGATTGAACAGAAGGAAAGAACCACTACTGATGACTGCCAGTAAACTAAAAATAAAAGAATACTTGATATCCTTAAAAATTATCCATGAAACTAAAATAAATGGATTTGCTAACCAAGAAAGACAGGCGCCGCCAACAAATACACCTATTATTCCTATTAGTAAAACTAACCACCCAGGAGAATCATCACAAAAATCACTGCTACTCGTACAATAAGTATTTTGTGTCAAAGACAGAATAAAAACAATAATACTTATCAATAAAAAGACTTTTGCTATGTTATCTATCTGTATTTTCATCATTGATTTTTTAATTCTTTTATCACTACTCCAATCATGTGATTGTGCGCTCGCTGGACAGTTCCAACAACGCCAGGGAGATAAGACGCATTCAAATAATATGGAGTACTTTCTAATTTCATACCTGCCATGGATTGACTGTGGTTCAAAATTTCCCCTCTCACAACAACGTTAAATATAGAACCCCCATAATCATTTTCAGACCATCGGGATACTTTCTCTGTGATTTCGAGAGACTCGAAACATAAACTCAAAGATTATTTTGTATGAATAACTTTTAAGATTTCACCAGTACTTTTCCTTATTTCCATATAAGCAACTCCTCCTTTGAATCCTGGTGCTAGATAACCCTCAATAACCCAAATATCATTTTCTAAATTGATGAAAAATGGCTTTTCTTCTTCTATTGTTTCTTTGCCATATATATTGACTAATACGGGTTCTGCGATTTGAAATGCAATTTCTGCAGTTGGAACAAATCCTTCTTTTGGAAAATCACTCTCAAAATCAGAATAACTTTCTGAGGTTAAATGTATGTTGAAAATATAATCAACTTGTTGAACATTTTTATTATCCATACTATTTGTTATATCTTCTTTTTTATTACAACTGATAATTATAGTTGTCATTAACACGACTGAAAAAAATTTACATTTATACATAATTATTTCAATTTAAAATGTCCAGCTTATTTGATTACTCTTTTTTTACATATACACACTTATTGTCTTTCCATGTATTAATATATTTGTAAATATTGAAATTCTGATCATAATAATAAATTTCTTGATAAGTTGTGTCAACTAAACTTTGCTTAATTGTAATAAACTCATTGTTCGTTTTTTCTATTTGATAATTACTTTTATCAAAACTCAAATCTCTTACAAAAAAGGACGTAAAATCTTCCGCTGGTTCATAATCAAAAATAGTATCTTTTAGAGAAAATGTTGGTATCAATATGACCGATGTTTCTATTATTCCTTCTATAATTTCATGTGGTACAATTCTATTTTCATAAAACATCTCATTTTTTAAAGAATATGTGGTGTGATAGAAATCCCCTCCAACTAAATAACGAATAATCGTCAAACTATCCTCTCTCATTCTCTCTATAGATAAACTATCCTCTCTGAATTTTACATCAACCAACGTTGAAGAAACGGAATCGTAGGAAAGAATTACCTTGTCTATAATTGCAAAAGAAGCATGTCTATTGCAAGAAGCAATGATTATGCATATCAGTACGCCTAAAATTAAACGTAATTTCATAACTTTTTAATTTTAATATATATTTTTTGCTTTATCTTCCTCTTTTTTGAAAGAGTCTTTATAAGCAGGATCAATTGTTTCTAACTCTTTCCTTGTCGAATCATATTTTTGATAACCTTTGTGTTTCTTATCTTTAGATTTTAAAGCTGTATGATCTTGTTTTTCCGTAGTTGTTTTTTTGCCTTTCATTGCATTTCCTACGTCATATCCATGCAGTTGCGTTTCATGTGTTAATGTCTCTCCTACATCTGTTTTGCTTTCTCCATAAGAATAAATTCTTACCGTTGTTCCGGACTCATCTGAGTTTATAGCTCCCTCCAAATTTAAAGGTAAGTTGCTGTCATAGCCCTCTTCAAATGAATAATCTTTTAAAGTTAATGTTTTATCGCTAAATTTTTCATCTTCAGTAAAAGTATAGCCACCAATAACATCTCCTTTTTTTGCAAATTGTCCAAAGAAATTTTTTCCGTCTGTAGTTTTCATGTAGTCTTTTAACACGGATTGTGTCGTAACAGAAACACTTCCTGTTTTGGAATCATAATTTCCGCTGTTATTTGTTCTAAATATATTTTTCAAAACAATATACATTCCTGTAGGATCAATTGCATTGACAGGGTTATTTGCGCAATACGCATACGGACTTATCCAGTAATATTTTTCCGCCAGCGGGTCAATAGACATAAACCGTCCGATAGCCGGATCATATCCTCTTGCCAGGAAATCGTATAAATTTAATCCGTTCATTTCATCCAATTCCTTGTTGCCGTATATGTAGGGCTGTCTGTCTTGTTTTTCGCCACCAGCAGTCATTCCGAACGGATAATAATCCGTTGTTTGTATGACCTGTCCGAACTCGTCGGTGACTGCTACATTACTTCCCAAATGATTTGTGACGTAAAAATAATATTTTCCATCTTCATAATACCCATTTCCCGTCAATATTTTTGACAAAACGCCGTTTTCATAAATCTTGTTGCCCCGGTTCGGGCGAGGTTCTACCTCGTTCGCTCTATCTTTAGCGGTTCTACCGCTTGTATGGCAGGTGGAACCTACCGGAATAAGCGGAACGAGGTGGAACCTGGGGTGAAGAAATATGAAAATAATTGAATACTTGCATATCACCGAAATTTGCACTTGATTGAAACTATGCTGACCCAAAAAAAGTTCAAAGACTTCTTTCAGAAAAATATAGCTGCACTATAAAAAATTATCCCGATGGTCTGTTAAAGATTATCGGGATAATTTGATTTTAGATAAATTGTTATTATTCTATTCCAAAATAATGTTTATCAATGAAGAAAACAGTCCCATTTACGGCTACGACTTTCCTTAAATGAAAATTCCGGTCAAAATACCAATTATGTTTATAATTGTGGTCAGAACATCCATTCTCACTTATGTCACAACCATACATTACTATCAAGGAATCTTGTTTTCCATTCCTATCTTCGTATTGCTCATATCCGACAAATTGAAGTTCGGAATTTAGTCTATTGAGGAAATAATTGACATGAGTTGTCTTATCTGTTCGCAAATCAATATATACCGAATCGTTATACTGCTCATCCTCATGCACGGGTTTTACAAGTACTAATGAATCATTTTTTTGCACCATAAAATAGTGATAGCGATCACTCACACTTTCTTTTGAAACGGTGGATCTTTTTACATAGACACTGTCTTTATTTAAAACTTTATATTCCATCAACAAATACAGAATATGAAGATCGGAAGTACTCTTCCCCACATAAAATAAAGTATCCGATTGGAATGTATCATTATCTATTGTATCATTTCTAACTATAGGTAAATATATAATTGCAGCGACTATCAATACAACAACCAATGCAGCCAATAAAGACCATCTAATTAACAATTTATTTGCCTGTAACATTTCTTCTGTTATTTGAAATTTCTTTTGAAAACGCTTTTCCCAATCTTGCATCTGTTGTGTAGGATGTACCACCAAACCAACCTTTCATCAAAGAGAAATAAGTTCTCATGTTTCGGTATTCTATACTTTCCGAATTCATGAAATTCGTATGATCTTGAAGAGCATTTCCATTTAATTTCCTGCCGTACATTGATAATTGATTTTGCCCATTATCGCTGGAGCTGTGATTTCATACGGTAAATTTAGGTAATTATATTTATATTCAGCGCCTTTGAACGGGTCTTTTTTCAGTCTTCCGTTCGCGAAGGCATCAACAGCAAGTTCGATAAAAGAACGGTTAGACATTTACAGGATATTGAAAAACTGAAACTGGATGAAAAAGAACATATTTTTGCTCTCTTGGATGCGTTCCTTGCCAAAAGCAAACTGCAGAAATTTTAAATGTGACACTATAAAAAATCCCGATGACCAGCGAATGACCAACGGGATTTTCTATACAGCTTTAGAATTAGTTAGTGTCTCTTAAATTTTACAATTAGTAGAAAAATTAGAAAACAACAACCTATTCCTCCAATAATCCAATATTTATATTGATTTCTTGGATGTAAAACAACTTCGTTTCCTTCTTCATCTACAAATATAATTTGACTTCTGTCTATTATGGTTTGAAAAGGCTCTGCTATTTCAGTAAGATTCTTTTTGTCTAAAAAACGAACAAACTCTTTAAAATAGCGAACAGATTCTTCGTTTGTATCCATAAAATACAATAAGCCATCTTTATTGTCCATAATTTGCACAGCATAACAACCAAAGCCATATCCACCAAATCTTCCATCAGATTCTCTTATTATATCAGCTGGAGGTTGTTTATGTGTATTTTTTCTAATAACATATTTTTTAACAATCTCATATTCTTTATCTGTTACTAAAATATCAACAATAGGAAATTCTGATTCTATCTCTTGAGTGCTTATGATAACATATTCCATTGGTTTATCTTCTGGACCTATATGAAAAAACTTTATTTGCTGTGCAAATCCAGAGATAACAGCTATTAAAAGCAAAATGCCAATTGTATATATTTTCTTTTTCATTTTCTACGAACAGGAATTAGAGTTGGATGTGAAACCTTTTGATTAATGGATCGCATGTGAAATCCAGAAGGCGGATTTGCTATTCGTAATGGGTATAAAGTTATAGCGTTATTTTTTGACTCGAATCCATAATCCAATGATACCACAGGATCATAATGATTTGGAGTTGTATCTCCTTTTTTCGGAGTACCCGAATTTTCCACTAAAGATAATTCTGCACCCCAATAGAAATCTGTTCCGTATTTATTTGGCTTATCAGAAAAGGTAACATCATAACCATCCTTATTTAAAAAAGGAGAATCGCCTTCTTTATGATAATATGGTAAATCATCATCTGATGGAGTCGGATCTACATAAGGCGATTTAACCAAACGGTGTTGCGGATAATCTGTATTGATTGTTTGTACCCACTGATAATCCCCATCTTCTACATCTTTCCCATCTTGTTTATTATACCCTAACTTGATAGTAATACCTTGATAATTTTTATCGACATAATCTGTAACCCTATAATCAAGAACAGTAATACCCATGTATTCAGTTCCAATATATTTATATCCCTTAGGAACATCATCTTTCGTATATTCTCTTCGCCATTCAACATTGCCATTTTCATCTTCAGCCCAATCCATCCCCGTTGGATCAACTCTGTTTACCGGATTATTACCACAGTACGCATACGGAGAAATTGAATAATACTTTTCCGCCAGTGGGTCAATTGCCATAAACCGTCCGATAGCCGGATCATATCCTCTTGCCAGGAAATCGTATAAATTTAATCCGTTCATCTCATCCAATTCCTTGTTGCCGTATTTGTAGGGCTGTCTGTCTTGTTTTTCGCCACCGGCAGTCATTCCGAACGGATAATAATCCGTTGTTTGTATAACCTG
>JAISKT010000189.1 GCA_031261295.1 Candidatus Symbiothrix sp.
TCCTCTTTCCCTTCAAAGAGCAAGTTCAGGAAATGGATCAATTTTTCTTCTTTGTTAAAAACGTACTTGAATCCCCAATCGTTCAGCAGATTCATGTACTTACTCAATTTTTTTGTCTCTAATTTTGTGTTACACATGTCTTTATAAGTTGTTTTAGTAAGCATAAAGTTTGGTGCTGAAATCAAAGACAAAAAGGCTGATTTGTTTATTTGATCACTGCATGCTGCAAAAATACATAGAATTTTTTAGAATGAAGAATCTTTTCCTGAAATATTTTTAAGAATCCGCTTAGTTTTTAATTTGAAACAGGTAACTGAGTTTTATTCCGATTACTTGGTTGGACGAGGCTTGGAAATAGTCCTTTTTTTCATTGTTGAAGACATCGGACAGGCCGAAATAATACCGGCCTTCCAGGATGAAACTCCCGATGCCGGTACGGACTTCGATGCCCATTCCGCCGGCAAGTCCGTAATCAAATTTGTTTTGTACCTTGTAACCGGATTCCTGCTCGGCAGTTTTCCCATAATATCCGGGAACTTCCCCGGGCGGGGAAACGATTATCCGTTGCAATACTTTTTCGCTCAGGTTATAGCCGATTTGCGGCCCCAGATTGAAAACCATTCGCGCCCGTTTGCCCATATCGAAATAAATATGTGTCATCAGGGGAAGTTCCAGATAGGCCAGCGAACGGCTGTATTGATTGGGATGCACCACGGTGTCAACTTGTTCTTTCCAACCTCTTAACGAATAGTTCAGTTCGAGTTGTATCCCGAAGTTTTTTTCCGAAATGTACCGGAGGGTGAGTCCGCCTTCCTGCTGTATCAAAAAATCCTGGGGAACCCCGGGGTTGAAACTTATCTTGGAGAGTGTGGCGCCGGCATTGGCGCCGAAAGCCCATTCCCGTTGAAATTCTTGCGCTTGCGAATAACTCACAAGCGTGAAGAATAGAAAAATGAATCCCCCGATGCGTTTTTTCATTCCTTTTTATTTGAAAAATCGATTGGCTGTAATCTTGAAATCCGGATTAAATTCTACCAAGTAAATATTGGTATTGATAAATCCGCCCCAATTATTTACCCTTTCAAAATAAAAATCGGTTTGCACTCCGGTATAACTCAACTTATTGATATTTACATCGGAAGAGGTGCCGTATTGATTGAGTAACTGGATAAAAAACATACTTGTATCGTATCCCAGCATCCCGAATTTCGGGAACGTATTAATCATTTCTTTGGAGTACCAGCGCAAGTAATTATTTTGGAAAGATTTTACTTTCGGTGAAGTCGGATTCGCATAAAAAATACTGTAAAAAGTCGCATTCATGCGGAAAAAATCGCTCGCATGTTCCATACTATATACCTGCCAGGAAGGGTATCCGAAAAGGGAAACCGATAGTCCGGGATTCGTTTCCATAAACGTTTTTAAAGGAGTAATCAATTTCGACAAAGTTTCCGAATTGTCGTCGGCCGGAATAAATACATTATTTTTAGTATTATTCACTACCGTTTGAATAGCGGTTTCACTTTCAAGTACTTTATAGGAGATTCCTTTGGCGGTCAAATCTTTTTTGACTACTTCTATAAAATCCATTTTGTTCCCTTTTTTGTCGGGAATATACAAGATGATGTTGGACGTTTTATATTTATTATAAAAAGCCGAAGAAGCTTTGGAATACAGATACGATTGCGGCGTATTTATCTGATACACATTATCGTAATTCAGCGGTTCGTCACTTTTGGAAGTAAAAGGAAATACATAAGGTATTGCCCGTTCATGGCTGTAATAGGCAATCAATTTGATCTGCTGGTCGGATAATCCGCCGATAATCAGGTTGACATTTTGCATGGCCGGTTTTTTAAATAAGGCCGGCAATAAATCCACACCCGAACCGATATCATGCACTTGCAAATCAACGGAAATGCCCTTCTTTTTGATATCTTCCAACGCCAGCAAAACGCCTTCGTAATATTCGACCATGCGGCCTCTTACCGTATTTTTGGAACCGGCATTTTCCTTTAAACCCAAAGGCAATAACAGCGCTATTTTGACGGTTTTAATATCTTTGCCATCGGCGGGATTATTCAATAACGCATTGGTAATATGTTGGTTGAGGGTTTCATTGGAACTATCCATCGGAGTCGTCACCCGGTTGGTTGGAATGCGGATCGTTTTTCCGGCGGTAAATGTTTCAATGGATAAACCCGGATTTACATCTAAGATGTCTTCCCCTTTCATCTGGTATTTACGGGAAACCGAATACAAGGTTTCTTTCTGTTGGATGGTATGATAAAAATAGGAACCCGATTCCTGTGGAATTTTCAATTGACTGCCGGTTTGAATCGCCTCCCGGCTGCCGGGATTTAACAGGTAAATATCCTCTACGGAAACGCTGTACATCCGGGAAATGGAATAAACGGTTTGTCCTCTTTCCACCGTATGTTGGAAATAATCTAATATTTCTTGCGATTTTACGTTATAGAAATGAGTACTTAAAAATAAGAGAATTATTAAAAATCGTTGTAACATAATATATTTCTACTATTGCGTACCAATGTAAGGTGCAAAGTTAGAAAAAATTCTTAATTTTGAAGCATGAAAAAGACGATACTTCATCTCATTTGTTTATTTTTTGTTCTTCCGGTCTTTGGACAATATACAGTCACGGGAGGGCAAGGCCAACCGTTGCTGGCAAAAGAGGATGCCCCGGTAAAAGTTTATTTGTTGAATGGCCTGTCGGGAGCGGAAATTTCTTATACTTCGGATACGGAAGAGCCGCATCAATGGTATAAATACAACGTCAAAGCCAATGAGAAGATACCCATTCCCTGCCGGCAAAACAAGAATACATCCACTATTACCGATGTCAGCGAAGGGTGGGGGTACTCTGTCGGTTTGACGAATGCCCCGTCCACTTCCTACGTGTGGATTATTGATTATAGTACAAAACAACCGTCTTTCCTTAATTTTGAAGTCCAGGAGGAAGGAGATAAATGTGAATTTCTCAAACTGATTACGGATGTGCTCGCCCCACCGTTGGCATATCAGGGTGTTAACGGTGAGCAAAGAACCTTGCAAAGGAAGTATCACCTGGTATATGATGAATTTAAATGGAAGGAAGATGACTTGGATTTTATTAAGTCGCAGAGAATCGACACCTTGACCGGTATTTTGTCTGAAATCGTGATTGATGCGCCTTTGATAAATACTTCTTTTACTTTAAAAGGGGATGAATACGCCGAACATTTCGGGATCAACCATGAACTGACAATTCCCAAATATACGGCTGTGGCTTTGGATGTGCATAGTTGGGCGACCCTTTTCAAAGAGGAAGGTGACGATGAACTGTATCCCAACGAAAGTCGTATCAGCGGTTCGGCCCCCCTGACAATCACTTTTGACGCTTATGCCAACGACCCGGTTGCTTCCCTGTATATCTGGGAAATAAAAAAGATTGATCCTGCCACAAAAGATTCCGTGACGGTTAAAAGAACGGACAGTCGTTCGTTGACCCATGAATTTAAAGAATCGGGAACCTTTCACGTTCAATTGGAAGTAACAAGCATCGTGGGCGCCCAACCGGTTTGTGTGGATAAATCTCAATTTTATACAGTATTTATAGGAGAGTCGGATTTGAAGTTGCCCAATGCTTTCAGCCCGGGAAGTTCGTATGGAACGAATGACGAATACAAAGTAGTCCATAAATCATTAGTCAGTTTCAAAGCCTCCATTTACAACCGTTGGGGAAATTTGCTCTTTCAATGGAATGATCCGGACAAAGGCTGGGATGGGAGAGTGAGTGGAAAATTAGTGCCGACCGGTGTTTATTTTATTGTAGTAGAAGCCAAAGGAGCGGATGGAAAATCCTATACAATGTCGAAAGACATCAATATTTTACGTTCAAAAAATAATTAAAATGATCAATTATGCATAACACACAAACACTTTACCATTTTAAAAATTACCTGTTTTTTATTCTTTTGGCCGGTATAATCATTCTTCTGGCGCTTTTTTTAACCGGCAGCAGTGATAATCCCGAAGAAACCGCCAAGCCGCGTTCGGCGGTATTGGCGATGACTGCGACTGTCCCCGTTCCCGAATCGGTGAACTTTTGCGACAGGGAAATTTCCCTGAAACGATTGGATATGCGGGAACGTTACGACAGGGAAATCAATGCGTTCACCTATTTTCATTCGACTACATTGATGTATATCAAAAAGGCTAACCGCTTCTTTCCCATTATCGAACCGATATTGAAAAAAAACGGTATTCCCGACGATTTCAAGTATTTGTGTGTGATCGAGAGTAATTTGGATACGCGCGCCTATTCTCCGGCCAAGGCGGCGGGCTTGTGGCAATTCATGGAAAGTACGGGCAAACAGTACGGCCTGGAAATCAGGGAAGGCGTGGATGAACGGTACCATATAGAAAAAGCGACCGAAGCCGCCTGCCGGTATTTGATGAATTCGTACAGCCGCTATGGCGACTGGATCAATGTGGCCGCTTCCTACAACGCGGGCTTGGGCCGGATTTCTTCGGAATTGGAAAAACAGTATGTGGAATCGGCTTTCGATCTGTTGTTGACGCAGGAAACCAGCCGTTACGTTTTCCGGATGATGGCGATAAAGGAGATTTTCAAGAATCCGCAGAAATACGGTTTTATTCTAAAAAAAGAAGATTTGTATCCGTTGGTTCCCGTAGATTATGTCGAAGTTTCGTCGGATGTTTCCGATTGGGCGGCTTTTGCTAAAATGTACGGTCTCAATTACATGCAGTTGAAAGAATTCAATGTTTGGTTGCGCGACACGAAATTGACCATGCCCCGGGGAGAAAGCAAGATTTACCGGATCGCCATTCCGAAAAAAGATGATTTATATTACGATAAGCACCACATCCAAGTATATGATAAGAATTGGGTGGTGGATTAACCGTTCAAAACGCTGGTGATTTTTCCTTCGGATAAAATTGTTTCAATCGTATCGCCTTTTTGAAGGGATTTCGCCGATTTCACCGCTTTCCCATCCTTAAGTGTAATGGAATAGCCTTTGGAGAGAATGTATTGCGGGGAAGATAACTTGAAAAAAGATTCTTTTTCTTTCAAAAGGCTTTCTTCCCGGAGAATAAACTGTTTTTCGGATTTCCGCAGGTTATTTTTCAGTGTATCCAACATCCGGTAGTGTTGCTCGATGCTGTTGTGGGCTTGTATGGGCAAATAACGAATCAATTGCCGGAGTTTTTCCGTAGCCGAATCCAGCATCCGGCGGCCGGCATAGATAATATCCGATTGACATTCAGCCAATCCGGTGGCAGCTTCTTCCAACCGGTTGACTAAATAATCGGCAACGGCAGTCGGCGTTTTGGCCCGGTAGTTGGCGATAAAATCCAACACCGTATCATCTCTTTCGTGGCCGATACCGGTAATAATCGGGAGCGGAAATTGGGCGCAATTGCTTGCCAAGGAATAACTGTCGAAAGAAGCCAGGTCGGAAGTCGCCCCGCCGCCCCGTATAATCACCACTACATCAAACAGTTCCTCATTTTTATAAATGCTATCCAATGCGGCAATGATGGATTTTCCGGTTTGTTCGCCTTGCATGACCGCCGGAAATAAATGCGGATAAAATACCAGTCCCTGTTTATTGTTCGTCAGATGATCTAAGAAATCTTCGTAACCGGCTGCTGTGGGAGAGGTGATGATGGCTATCCGTTGCGGAATCAAGGGCATTTCCAATTCCTTATTTAAAGACAAAATACCTTCTTGCTCCAGACGGTTGAGTATTTCCTGCCGGTGGCGTTGCATGTCGCCTAAGGTATAAGCCGGATCAATATCCATAACGCTTAATCCATAGCCATATACCGGATGAAAATCGACTGAAACTTTTACCAGTACTTTCAGACCGGAAACAAAAGACTGTCCCGTTTGGGACTCAAAATAAGGTTTCAACAGTTGGTAGGTGTTGGCCCAGATATAACCGCGGGCCTTGGCAATCAGGCTGTTGTCGGATGCTTTCTTTTCAATAAATTCCAGATAGCAATGACCGTTTTTATTCAACCGGACATCACTGGTTTCAGCCATCACCCAATACGCATCAGGGAAGGCATTTTTCAATTCCTCGCTGACCAAGGAATTTAATTGGGAAAGTGTAAAAAAATCCATTGAATTCTAAAATGTATTTGCGCAAAGGTACGACATTCGGCTAAATTGTTGTACTTTTGTGGGAAAAATAAAATACAAGATGTTGACAGTAGAAAAAATCGGCGGAACTTCCATGTCGCAATTCGGTGATTGCCTGCATAATATTATCCGGCGCAACCGGACGGAAGAGAACATGTACAATCGTATTTTCGTCGTTTCCGCTTACAATAATGTAACCAACTGGTTATTGGAACACAAAAAAACAGGCGAACCGGGGGTGTATTCAAAATTCCTTCATAATGAAGAATATGAAACCGCGCTGGACGACCTTTCCGGTAAATTATTGGCTATCAATCAGGAGCTTGTACCCATCGGATTGAATCTTTCGGAAGCCAACAGTTTTATCACCTACCGCATTCAACAGGCAAAAACCTATCTATCTTCCATGTACCAGGTACTTGCATCGGGATATGTGGAAAAAAGCAGCATTTATCTGGCAGCCAGGGAAATACTGGCTTCTATCGGTGAAGCGCATTCGGCCTGGAATTCGGTGAACATCTTGAACAATTACGGGATAAACGCCACTTTTATAGACCTTTGCGGTTTCAACGATAATGAACCGCTGACCATCGACGAACGGATTCACAAAGCGTTCCAGGGAATCGATTTCTCGAAAACTTTATGTGTGGCCACCGGCTATACCAAAGGAACCGAAGGAATTATGCGCGCATTCGACCGCGGTTATTCCGAAGTGACTTTCAGTAAAATAGCGGTAGATGTGAAAGCCGATGAAGCGATTATCCACAAAGAATTTCACTTGTCGAGCGCCGATCCGAAGTTGGTAGGCAAAGACAAATCCATTCCGGTGGGAAAAACCAATTACATCATTGCCGACCAATTGGCGGATGTAGGTATGGAAGCGATTCATCCCAAAGCGGCTAAACCCTTGGAACTGGCCGGAATAAAGATTCGTATCAAAAATACTTTCGAGCCGGATCATCCGGGGACGATTATTTCAAACGATTATGTGTCGCCCGAACCGAAGGTTGAAATTGTGTCCGGTACCGACAAAGTGATTGCTTTTGAAGTGCACGACCCCTTGATGGTGGGCGAAGTCGGTTACGATTTGAAACTTATGCAAATCATGGAAAAGCATAAAGTCAGTTATATTCTTAAATCGACCAATGCCAACAGTATAACGATGGTGGTTTGGGACAATCATCATGTACACCAGATGCTGAAAGAAATGAAAAATCTGGTTTATCAATTGACTGTCAAACCGGTATCCATTGTTTGCGCGATGGGAACCAATATTGCGCATCCGGGATTTTTGTACCGGGCCGCCAAAGCTTTGTCCGATAATAAAATCAATATCGAATGTTTCGGCCAATCCCTGAAGCAGGTAAATATGCAGTTTGTTATCGCCCGCGACAGATACGCCGATGCCGTCATCGCATTGAATAATGCACTTTGTTTGAATAATTAAAAAAATTAAAAAAATGAAGAAAATGAAATAAATATTCTTTTCATTTTCTTCATTTTCTTAATTATTTTCATTAAAAAATAATAGTATGTGGACATTTAATTTTCAGGATTTGGCGAGTGCGTTTATCGTACTTTTTGCCATTATTGATGTAACCGGATCGTTACCTATATTTGTGGATTTGCGGGAGAAACACAAGACTTTCAGCCCTTTGAAAGCCTCGTTTTTTTCGTTCCTTATCTTGTTAGCTTTCTTTTTTGTGGGAGAAGGAATCTTGCGGCTGTTTAATGTAGATATATCTTCCTTTGCCGTAGCGGGTGCAGTCGTTTTATTTGTTATCGGTTGCGAAATGACTTTCGGAGTCGAAATATTCAAAATGGACAGTCCGTCGGGAAACGCGACCATGATACCGATCATATTTCCCTTGCTGGCCGGGCCGGGCGCTTTTACCGCGCTACTTTCCCTGAAAGCGGAGTACAGTTCTTTGGTCATTATATTGGCCTTGGTACTCAATATGATTATTGTATTTATTGTGCTTAAGAACGTTAACCTGGTCGAAAAACTGATTGGAGCCGGAGGTATTTATGTCCTTCGTAAATTTTTCGGAATCATCGTTTTGGCAATTGCAGTCAAACTTTTTATGAGTAATATCACTACATTATTAGGTAATTAAAAATTCTTTACCTACTTTTGCGGAAATTTTCAAGAATAAGGCATGGATTGGTTAGTCGATTTATTTTGGGGCGAAGGAGTCGCCCACACTGTTTTATTGTTTGCAGCGGTCATCGCATTAGGGATTTCGCTGGGTAAAATTAAAGTTTTTGGCATTTCCTTAGGGATTACATTCGTTCTTTTCGTAGGCATTTTACTTGGCCATTTCGGAATGAAAGTGAATCACGAAATCCTGCATTTCATGAAAGAGTTCGGGTTGATTCTTTTTGTCTATTCGGTCGGATTACAGGTAGGCCCCGGGTTCTTTTCTTCTTTCAAGAAAGGCGGAATCACGCTCAATATGCTGGCAATGGGAATCGTTTTCCTGGGTGTAATCACCACATTAATCATTCATTACATCACCCAAATACCCGTACAAACGATGGTTGGGGTTATGTCGGGAGCGGTGACCAATACGCCCGGCCTGGGAGCGGCGCAACAAGCCTACACCGATATGACCGGCACGCACGATTCAACGATTGCCATGGGGTATGCAGTGGCTTATCCGTTGGCCGTAGTGGGGATTATCGCTACTATCATTGTACTGAAATATGTTTTCAAAGTAAATCCGGAAAAAGAAACGGAAGATTTGAATAAAAATTCTTCCAATAAAAACGACCAAATCGAACTGATTTCGCTTGAAGTAAGCAATCCGGCTATTTATGGTAAAAATATTCATGAACTGCATCAGTTAATTGAACGTAAATTTGTTGTTTCGAGGGTTTTACATGCACGGAGTAATAAAATAGAAATCGCTTCTTCCCAAACCGTCCTGAAAGAAGGCGACCGGATTTATGTGGCCACGACTCCCAATAATATGGAGGCTGTGATTGTTTTCCTCGGCCGCACGATTGCCATGAGCCAGGAAGAATGGGATATGCTGGATACAAATTTAGTTTCCCGCAGGATATTGATTACCAAATCCGGTGTGAACGGAAGGCCGATCCGGCAATTGAATTTGCGTAACAATTTCGGTGTGAATATCACCCGTGTCAACCGTTCCGGAGTGGATTTGATTGCCGATCCGGGTTTGCACTTGCAAATAGGCGACCGCGTGACGGTGGTGGGCGATGAAAATGCGATTAAAAGCGTCGAACGTGTTTTGGGTAACCAAATGAAACGCTTGAACGAACCCAATTTGATTCCCATATTTATCGGTATATTCCTGGGCGTTTTGTTGGGAAGCATTCCATTTGTTTTTCCCGGCATTCCGCAACCGGTCAAATTAGGATTGGCCGGCGGCCCGTTGATTGTAGCCATTTTAATAAGCATCTTTGGCCCCAAATACCATTTGGTAACTTATACCACGATGAGCGCCAACTTGATGCTGCGGGAAATCGGTATTTGCCTGTTCCTTGCCTGTGTAGGTTTGGATGCCGGCGAAAAATTTGTTTCCACCATTGTCAACGACGGCGGTTTGAACTGGATTGGTTACGGGTTCATTATCACCGTAGTACCTTTATTAATCATAGGCATCCTGGGCCGTTCGGTTTTCAAATTAAACTATTACACATTAATGGGGCTTTTGGCCGGAAGCACCACCGATCCCCCCGCCTTGGCTTATTCCAATGCGACTGCCGGAAACGATGCGCCGGCCGTAAGTTATGCCACCGTTTATCCGTTGACGATGTTTTTGCGGGTGCTGTGCGCACAATTGCTGATACTGTTTTTTGTGTAGAAATAACTAAACGACTATTTGCAAATGGATAAAAAAGATGAGATAATATTGTACCAACCTGACAATTCTATCCGGTTAGAAGTGCGATTGGAAGACGAAACAGTCTGGCTGACACAAATGCAAATGGTTGTTCTTTTTGATAGAGATAAATCTGTTATATCCAGGCATATAACAAATATATATAAAGAAGGCGAATTAGAGGAGTCGGCAACTGTTGCAAAATATGCAACAGT
>JAISKT010000224.1 GCA_031261295.1 Candidatus Symbiothrix sp.
TTTTTAAAAAATTTAATAAAGTAACAAAGAGAATGAAAAAAAGATTTATGATGCTGCTACTGATGGCAGCTGTGCTGTTGCCTTTGGGGCTTCGGGCGCAAGTAACGATTGGTGGAACAGGCGATCCGCAGGCGGGCGCTATTCTTGATTTGAATAGTACCGTCAAAGGGGGACTTATCCTGTCTAATGTGGATATCACAGATTTGGGAAAAATTCCCGCTTCCGGTTTTGTGGGTATTACTTCTGTTCAGGAAACGAATGCGGCCCTGACCGGTACGATTGTTTACAACAAGTATGAAAGTCCGGATGGTAAAATTAAGAAAGGGCTTTATGTATGGGACGGCAATGACTGGCAACCGGTTTCCGGCAGTACGGTTGAGGCTGCTGACGGCGACCCGACTTGTGCCGCTATTCAGAATGTCATCTTGACGGCCAAGAGCGCTACGCTCATTATCGGGAGTAGCGGTACTGTTAGTTTGGGAGTATTGAGCGACGGAACGAATAAATTTTCCGGCAGTGAAACACTTAAAAAGTATGAATGGTGGCGTACGGATGCGACTGGAGCTAATTATGCAAAAATAGCTGAAACGGATTACAATACGGCGACTTATCCAATGGCTTTACCTGCTGCGGGAACATATAAAGTGAAAGTAATCGCTAAAAACTGTGCTGCTGCTACTCCAACAAGTAATGAAATCACGGTCACTGTTACACCTACCCCGCCGGTGAACGGCAATTACAAAATTACGGGTGATGATTGTTATGATGTGTTGGTAACTTCCGGTACAGGCCGTTCCGATGCGTTTGCCGGTGGAGCGTATGTGAAAGAATATTCGTTTACGAATACGACCGCTTTCAGCGGGTTGTCGTTTTCTATTTTGAGCGACATTGACGGATTGATTTCGGTTCTTCCGCAACCGTCCACTACTTCCAGCTCAATCGCAGGCGCTGTCACTTTCAATGTTACGTTCAATTCAAATGTCAAGACGATTGTCGGCGCTGCGGGTGTGAAGACCGCCCGTATCGGCGCTTCTTATATTGATAATAATAGCGAACAAAAATGGGCTTATTTGGATATTAAAGTTCAGGATGCTGCTTGTTGCGGTACTGTTTCCGATGCCGCAGGACATATTTATACAGCTTCCATGTTTGGTACTGCCGGTTGTTGGATGACTCAGAACTTGCGTTCGACTTGGACTATGCAGGGTAGCACGTTTAGAAGTATTCCGAAAGGAAATAATTCAGGTAACGCAAATTCACCTTATTATTATTTTCCAAAGGCTAAGGTGGATACTATCAATCATCCGGAATATGGTTTGCTTTATACCTGGGCTGCGGCTAATGTCGGTGCTAACTACGACGAAACGAGTGATGCTTTCAGTGGAACAGCTTCTACCCGTCAGGGTATATGTCCTTCCGGATGGCACTTACCGAGTAATTATGAATGGGCTATGCTTGAAAAAGAAATTGCTTCTAACCCCATGCCCTATGCCGAACAAGAAACTCCTTATTCCGAAGCAGCTACCTATAACTTTGTCGGAAACAACGGTTGGCGCCCGACTCAAAGCAACACGGATTTGACTTATTGGGGTCGCCAGATGAAAAGTAAGACAGCCTTGACCATTCCAACCAACGGTATGAGCAGGCCTAGCAACGAACACGGTTTCGATGCGCTGCTCGTCGGCTACATGAATTCCAGCCCGGCCGACGAGTTCGGAACTACTGTGTGGTTCTGGACCAGCTCATCGTACAATGCCGCTGGAGCCTGGAGCCGCAAACTAGAATATCTATATAGCGGGGTGTTTAAATACCAAGCTGATAAATTAAACGAATTTGCCGTTCGTTGCAAAAGAAACAACTAAATCGTCGATTTGACTATTTGTCAATTTGAAAACGAGCGCTTTAGCCGACCCTTGAACCGCCCGGCCTATGGTAGTTAGGGATTAGGGTGGAGGCGCTCAACCTTTGATTCAAGCGAAAAAGGTAGGGTTGCGTTTCTAAAGTTTGCAAGAGCAAACGGATAGAAACGCAACCTTTTATTTTTATTCCGCTCCATTTCTTTCAGAAAGAAAATGTATTTTTCAATAAAAATAGGTAACTTGCAGCGTTTTAAATTAGCAATCTAATTCGTATATCCATGAAAAAGCTTTTATCTCTTTTACCGGCTCTCCTGTTGATGGCTTGTTCCGGCAACGATGGTTACAAAACCATTTACACAAACGATCATTCCCAGTGGAATCTTACCGGAAATGTGCAGCAAAGCAAAGAAGAAATCACATTGACCGGTACTGACGCGCGGGCGGTTACGACCGATTCGTATAAAAATTTTGTCCTGGAATTTGAATGTAAAACGGCGCCGGGCGCTATCGGAGCGGTTTCTTTTCATTCCAACGGCGCCAATCATCCCGATACCGGTTACGAAGTGCTGGTTAACAATAATGAAGCGCCGGCTGAATGGCGCAAAACAGGCAGCCTCTCTACCATCCGCAATTTTGGTAAATGCTTAGTTCCCAACGATACTTGGTTCCCGGTAAAAATTGAAGTCAACGATATAAATATCCGCGTATATGTGGACAGCCTCTGGATAGTGGATTATTACCAACCGGATCATCCCTATCGCCTGCCGGAATACAGCGAACGGGTGTTGTCGGAAGGGGTTTTTGTCTTTTCCAATTATTCGGAAGCGCCGGTTGCCTTCCGGAATATCCGGGTGAAAGATTTATTTGGAAATTTCTTTGACCGGGAGGATATAGTCGATGAGACTCATGACGATATTATCCGTTTGCAACAACAGAATTTTCCGACCATCGACGAACACCTGCATCTGAAAGGCGGTTTGACCGCCGAAAATGTTGCCGAATTAACCCGCAAATACGGAATTACATACGGGATTGCGCCCAATTGCGGAAAGAATTTCCCGATTACCACCGACGGCGAGATTTATACCTGGTTGGATTCGATGAAACATCATCCTTTCTTACTGCCCATGCAAGCCGAAGGCCGCGAATGGCTCGACATGTTTTCATTGGATGCCATCCGGAAATTTGATTACGTGTTTACAGACGCGATGACCTGGACGGATGATAAAGGCCGGCGCCTGCGGATTTGGATTCCGGAAGAAACCTACGTTGATGACAAGCAGCATTTTATGGATTTGCTGGTGGAACGCGCTTACGGGATTATCACGACCGAACCCATCCATATTTATGTCAATCCGACTTACTTGCCGGACGAGTTAAAGCCCGAATACGATATGCTCTGGACAAACGAACGGATGGAAAAGATAATCGACGCTTGCGTTTCCAAAGGCGTGGCCATCGAAATCAACAACCGCTTCAAGATTCCTTCCCAAACGTTTATCCGGTTGGCCAAGGACAGAGGCGCCAAATTCACTATCGGAACGAATAATGAAGGCATCCAAGATGTAGGTAAATTGGAATACGCGATTGAAATGATCAAAGCTTGCGGAATCACCAAAGAGGATATGTGGATTCCAACCGGCAAGAATTATTAAATCCTTCCCTCGTCTGCGTAGGAATAATATTTTCCGTCCCCGACAATCACATGATCCATCAAAGTCATGTCCAATAGTTTGACGCCTTCCCTGATTTTCAGGGTGACGCGGTCGTCGTGCGAACTGGGCTGTACATTTCCGGATGGATGATTGTGACACAGAATAATAGTGGAGGACAATCGCAGCAGGGCTTCCTTAAAAACCATTTTGGTATCCACGACCGTTTCGGAAACGCCTCCCTGACTGAGTTTTACCTTGTCGATAATGCGGCAGGAACGGTTGAGGAAGAGCAGCCAAAATTCTTCGTGATGCAAATCGCACAACAGCGGATGAAAGAGGTTGTAGGTGTCCTTACTGGTATGGATTTCGCCTGCGCTCATCACTTCCGACGATTTCCGCCTCTTGCCCAATTCGAGCGCCGCCACAATGCTGACGGCTTTGGCTTCGCCAATCCCTTTGAAACCGGACATCAACTGATTGATGGAAACTTTCCCCAATTGATTGATACTGCCGTTGACCGATTGGAGGATGCGTTGCGACAACTGCACCACCGACTCGTCCCGGCTTCCGGAACCAATAATTATGGCCAATAATTCGGCATCACTAAGGGAATTAACTCCTTTCAGAAGGAGTTTTTCACGAGGTTGGTCATCCGGTGACCAATCTTTCACAGATAATTTGGCTTGTTCAGTCATACAAATAAAGGTTTGGGTGATTTATTGGGTGCACGGTGCAAGGGTACATGGTGCACGATGGCTGTCGCCTGTTTTTTCGTGCACCGTGCACCGTTTACCGGGTACCCGGTTATTTCGCTCTTTCCACGTATGAACCGTCTCGCGTATCCACCTTGATTTTTTCACCTTCGTTGATGAAAAGCGGCACGCGAACGGTAGCGCCTGTTTCTAACGTTGCCGGTTTAGTGGCATTGGTAGCGGTATCCCCTTTTAATCCCGGTTCCGTGTAGGTAATCGTCAGGATTACATGAGTGGGAAGTTCGGCAAACAAAATCGTTTCGGAATCCGCATGTACAACGACTTCCGCAATGTCTCCTTCTTTCAGGAAATCGACTCCGTTGATATTGCCTTTCGCAATGGAAACTTGGTCGGAGGTTTCCTGATTCATGAAATTGTATCCCATATCATCCTGGTACAGAAATTGATACGGACGTCTTTCAATACGCACTTCATCTACTTTCACACCCGAATTCCATGTTTTGTCAATGACACGGCCGGTGGTTACATTTTTCAGTTTTGTACGAACAAAAGCAGGCCCTTTACCGGGTTTCACATGTAAGAATTCCACGATATAATAGTATTGACCTTCCAAGTCAAGACACATACCATTTTTAAAGTC
>JAISKT010000250.1 GCA_031261295.1 Candidatus Symbiothrix sp.
GAAGAAAAGATTTCAAAACTGCTGGACGAAGCCCTGAATCAAATCAAAGAGAAACGGTATTACGAACAATTCAAAAGCCAAAAAGTATCCTTACTGGGAGTGGCTTTCGCCGGAAAAGAGATCGGATGCCGGATAGAAGCAGAATAATAGTAGTACCCTATTCTTCTATTGAATTCAAATACCGTTCTACTTCAATAGCGGCAATACACCCCATGCCTGCTGCGATAACTGCTTGTTGATAATTGGGATCGGCTACATCGCCTGCTGCAAAAACGCCCGGAACAATGGTCTTTGTCGTTCCCCATTGGGTTTTAATATAGCCGTTTTCGTCCGTAGGGATAAAATGTTTGAATACATCCGAATTGGGTTTGTGTCCGATAGCCAGAAAGAAACCGTCAATCGCGATGTCGAACTTTTCTTCGTTAGGCTCTCCCAAAAATTTAACCAAATGAGCGCCTTCCACAAATTCTTCGCCAAACAAGCCCAAGGTGTTGGTATTGAAAAGCGTTTCGATTTTGGGATGGTTTGCCACCCGGTCTTGCATGATTTGGGAAGCGCGCAGATAATCTTTCCGCACAATCAGATAGACTTTCTGAGCCAATCCGGCTAAATACAAGGCTTCTTCACAGGCCGAATCGCCGCCGCCCACTACGGCCACCACTTTTTTACGGTAAAAAAATCCGTCGCAGGTAGCGCAGGCGGAAACCCCTTTTCCGGAGTATTTCTGTTCATCCGGCAAACCTAAATATTTGGCGCTTGCACCGGTAGATATAATAATCGTATCCGCTGCAATTTCTTTTTTCCCGTCGATAGTTACGGTATAGGGTTTCTTGGATAAATCGCAAGCGGTAACGATGCCTCTGCGGAGGTCTGCACCGAATTTGCCGGCTTGTTTTTTCAATTCTTCCATCATCTCTATTCCCGTAATTCCATCGGGATAACCGGGAAAATTTTCAACTTCGTTGGTAATTGTCAGTTGTCCGCCCGGCTGCATTCCTTCGTACAAAATCGGTGATAAATTAGCGCGGGAGGTATAAATGGCTGCTGTATAACCCGCAGGGCCTGAGCCAATAATCAGGCATTTTACTTTTTCTTTCATCGTAAATCTATTATTTCCGCATTCGGATGTTTCTTTTTATCAAAAACAAAAACGCTATCCGCCAAATTCAGGTTCTTTTGATACTTATTAATATGGATAATGTTTTCAATTTTATTTTTATAAAAAATATGGATCATTGCCGGCATCGAATCGCCGGAACTGATTTGCATCACTATTTTAGTCATATCGCTGTTTTTGACCTTGGGAATCAATTCCACTTCCTGCACTTTTTTCCCTTTCAGATCCGTCTTTTCACCCCGGTATTTGTAATTACACCCTTTTTTATACATATCGAAAATGACCGCGGGGTTAAGCGCCTGGGCTTCTTGTGCGCTGGGTTCGGTAATACTTACTTCGTCCCAGCCTTTTTGTAAAACCCATTGCGTTTTTCCATCAAACCAGGTTTCCATTTCCGGAATATCCAAATGGAATTTACTTCCTTTCAAATCAATCGTTCCATCAAAACTTTCGGACACTTTATTCGGCGTGTCCTTGATATTCATCGTGAAATAAACCGATAAAGCGCCGGCTTTGTTAAAAGCCGCAGACGATTTATCCAACCACTCTTTTGCTTTGGCGTCTTTCTGGGCAAAAGACAATTGTGGAAATGAAAATAATGAAAGTAATGAAAGTAATGAAAATAATACTTGCATTCCTTTCATTTTCTTCATTCCTTTCATTTCCTTCATTATTTTCATTTCTTTCATTATTTTCATTTCTTTCATTCTTCTCACTGTTTCAGATTATTAAGAATTTGTTCCAAATGATATTCGTCTATGATATATACTTCGCGAGGTTTACTTCCCCGTGCAGGCCCTACGATTCCTGCCGCTTCCAATTGATCCATCAAACGGCCGGCCCGGTTGTAGCCCACTTCAAATTTCCGTTGAATCAATGAAGTGGAACCTTGTTGGTGAATCACGATCAATCGCGCTGTTTCCTCAAACAGCGGATCGCGATCCGATAAATCTACAGCTCCCGGTTTGTCGCTGCTTTCTTCGCCCACAAATTCGGGAAGTTCAAAAGCGGTAGGATACCCTTGCTGGTTTCCAATGAATTTCGCTATTTTTTCCACTTCCGGCGTATCCACGAAAGCGCATTGTACGCGCGTCAAATCGCTTCCTTGTGAAAACAATAAATCGCCTTTCCCGACTAATTGATTGGCTCCCGAAGTATCGAGAATCGTCCGTGAATCGACCATTGCCGACACCCGGAACGCAATCCGTGCGGGAAAATTCGCTTTGATAATTCCCGTAATAATGCTTACAGACGGACGTTGCGTAGCGATAATCATGTGGATACCCACAGCGCGCGCTAATTGGGCAATACGGGCAATCGGTAATTCGACTTCTTTGCCGGCGGTCATGATCAGGTCGCCGAACTCGTCGATAATCACCACAAAATACGGCATGAAACGATGTCCTTTTTCCGGATTCAAACGCCGTTTGATAAATTTTTCGTTGTATTCTTTAATGTTGCGGACATGCGCTTTTTTCAACAAATTGTAACGGTCGTCCATTTCTTTCGTCAAAGCATTCAGCGTTTGAACAACTTTGGAAACGTCCGTTATCACCGGTTCTTCTTCGTCCGGCAGTTTGGCTAAGAAATGCTTTTCTATATCCGAATAGATATTGAATTCCACTTTCTTGGGGTCGATCAATACGAATTTCAATTGAGACGGATGTTTTTTGTACAGCAACGAAGTGATAATCGCATTCAATCCGACTGATTTTCCTTGTCCGGTAGCGCCGGCCACCAGCAAATGGGGCATTTTGCAAAGGTCGAAGACAAACGTCTCATTGGTAATCGTTTTTCCCAAAGCAATCGGCAATTCGTATTTCGCTTCCTGAAACCGTTTGGACACAATGACCGACCGCATCGAAACCGTTTGCGGCTCCCGGTTCGGCACTTCAATCCCAATGGTATCTTTTCCGGGAATAGGCGCGATGATACGGATGCCCAAGGCCGCCAGGTTCAAGGCAATATCGTCTTCCAGGTTTTTTATTTTCGCAATACGGATGCCGGCTTCCGGTTGGATTTCATACAAGGTAATCGTCGGCCCTACGGTCGCTTTGATGGTAGCTATTTTTATTCCGAAACTTTCCAGAGTTGAAAGGATTTTGTTTTTATTGGCGTTTTGCTCCTCCATATTGACTTGCATCTCAGAACTATTGTATTCTTTCAGCAAATCAATGGTCGGATAATGGTAATGCGACAAATCTAATGTAGGGTCGTATTCGCCCAATTCACTCAACAGGTTTTCATCTTCCTCGTCCTCATTACCCGTTTTCGGCAAGAAAGGCAAGGGCGAAATCTCCGGAATTTCCGGCAAGACAAAAGGCGAAACTTCCTCTTCCTCTCCTTTCGGCACATTTATCGTAAATCCGGCATCTTTCACCGGCAGGATACTTGTTTCTTTATTATTATCTATATTCCTTTTATTATCTTCATTCTTTTCATTTCTTTCATTCTTTTCATTCTTTTCATTCCCTTCATTTTTTTCATTCTTTTCATTCCCTTCATTTTCTTCATTTTTTTCATTCTTTTTCTTCCACCAATTCCATTCTTTTTTCTTACGAGCGGTTGAACGAATAAGGAACGGAATTGTTTGGGAGGTGATGAGTGTCATGATAATTATAAACACCAGGACAACAATCAATAGCGTTCCCGGAATGCCAAAATTGTTTACCAACAAATCGGAAATCACAAACCCATGTTTTCCACCTATATATAATGTACTTTCCTTAAAAAATCTACCCAGGAAGAACGCAAGGGCGACGGAAGACCAAATAGTCAGAAGCGCGCAAATAATGAATTTGCGAAGCAAATGAAACTGCGGCGACTTCATCAGGCGGAGCGCTACAAACAGGGCGAATGCCAATAAGAAAAAGGTGGAAATGCCAAACCATTCGTTCATCAGGATATTGCTCAGAATGGCGCCGCGCATCCCTGTCCAGTTCTCAATGCCGTCGATAGTTCCGGATTGAAACAGCGAAAGGCCTTCCACTTTGCTTTGGTCGGCAGCTCCCGTAAAAAAGAAAGAAAGCATTGAAATGCCTGCATAAACAGCCAGCCCCAAAATGATGAGGCCGGTAATATAATGTGTGGCGCTACTCTTAAAAAAAACTTTCATCTTTGAAAGCGGAGCGTCTGAGTCTTTTTTAGTAGCTGTTGATTTCCTTGTCATACCTATTTTATAAACCAATTAACGATAAAACCGCCCCAAAGGTACAAAAAATATTATTTGTTTTTATCAACCGGCCGGCAATACTTGACAAAGGGTATTTAACTGATTAGGATATTTTGCAATAAAACGTCATGGCAGTCATTGTTCGCGCTTGAATAGGAAAATAAAGGATTGCGCCTCTTCCATCGGTCTTGCTACCCAGAAGAAAACGCAATCCATTAATAATTAGCCTGTTAAAGAGATAGAGCTAATTCATGCGGCAACGTACCGTATAATTTGTGGTACCTGCCGGGGTTCCGTTATTGAATTTACCGTTCACAGGTTCGTACCATTCGCACGTGCCGTTATCGGCCCACCAGTATGCTCCTTGACCAGCGCCGTACAAAATGCTATTGGCATAGTAACCTGCGAGCGCATTACCTTCATGCCAGACGCGTTTTTCAGCATTTGTAGCATCACCGCGATCAATGTAGCCTGCCAATAACCCCCATTGCTGTGCAGTGGGGACCGCCCAAGGCGACACGCAAGCATTGTTTGCACGGTTCTGAAGGTAGTATTTACCATACGTCGCATGTGTATAGGAAGCCGTTCCTTCCTTCGAGTTCTCTATCATCCAACAGCCAATCATACCACCGTAGCAATAAATAGCATAGGTATTGTTTCCGATAGTTGTGGTACCGTTTGCCGTCACTGTTATCTTGGCGCTTGCAGAAGTAATCGTTCCTCCACAAGTAGCAGCAGTTGCTTGACGACGATAATACATAGTCGTTTTCAATGTCGGAGTCGTGTAGTTTGCATCATTATGCGTACCTTCTGCATTCACCCAAGTACTGTTGTCGATACTCTGTTGCCAGTTGTAAGTGATAGCGCCCGAACCACCTGTAGCAGCAGCCAACGTAATCGCCCGTGTAGAAAGAGCACCGATAGTCGCAGCAGCCGGATTGGTTTGTGTAAAAACATCCGGAACGGTTAGTGTGACACTTGTGGTAGTAGTTGTACCACAACTATTAGTCGCCGACAAAGTCAATGCTTTGCCGTTATCGGCTGTTGCTACCGCATAACTTAGACTTGCGGACGTACCGATAGTGGTTCCCCCCAATTTCCATTCATACTTAGTGACAGGCGAACCGTTGTCAGAGATAACATTGGCAGCCATGGATAAAGTTCCGTCGATACATACGGTAGGAGCGGTTAAAGCCCCAACCGTAGGAGCGCCGGTACAGGCAATAAATACCCGGTTCCATTTGGCTCCGTCCCATACATAAAGGCCTGCACCGTCCGGCAGGTCCGGATTGATGTTGTACACGATCAAGCCTTGCAAATCACCGGCGTTGATAGAGGCCTTGTTGGTAAATACATCCGGAATCTGATTGATATAGTCAATATACACATTCAAAGGAAGTAATCCGAGATTTGCCCCTTCGGGAGTCGTCAAATCCAGCAAGGCTCCCTTAACCGCATCCGTGTTTCCGCCGATATGTACCTGCGCTTGCATTGCGGCAGGCAAAACCAGCCATAAGGCGGCAAGGCATGCCGCCCAAGTTCTTTTTGTTCTCTGTTTCATGTTTTCCTTCTTCATTAAATTTTCTTCCAAATCGATTTCCACCCGCCGGTTTCTCCTGAAACAGGCCCTGTCCAGATATAAATACCTTCGGAGCCGGTTGCGGTATTATATACAATCAGCCCGACAAGTTGGGTGGCTGCATCGGGTTCCGTAGAAAACGCGGCTACACTGTTTAAAGTCAGACTGCTTACTTTAGGCAATAATAAACCGCCTACATAACCATTCCCATTGTTCAAATCCAGGACAGCGCCTTGGGTGGGTACATCCGTATCAATTCCTCCGATACGCACTTGTGCATTCACACTGGCTGCACCCAAAACGATGAGTGTCAGCATTAAAAAAAGATTCTTTTTCATATTCTTTGTATAATTTAAATTTGTATTTCGGATAAGACGCATAGCCCCTGTTTTATAAAAGGGCAAGGCAACCGGTAATTAGTTGCCTGTACCCTAAGCGATGGGCGGACGCGTTCAAATAGCTAAAAATGAGAGAAAAAACCATTGAACCGAAACGTCCGCCAATTTCTTACCCCCAACCCTCTAAAGGGGGCTTTAGAAACTGCGCATTTTCATTATCGTGCGTCAGCCAAGTCCCCTTCAGGGGATTTAGGGGTATTTCTATGTAAAGTGTAATAGGTGTTTGCCGAAACACACCTGACTTGTTCTGCATGTCTGTAGAATTTATGCCTCCAAGTCCCTGAGAAGCGGTTATTTAAAATAAAAACGTGGGACTGAAACTTTATTTGTACTTGAGGTTCTTCACTACCCGAATCAACAAATAAATTTAGCCCACGAACAAACGTGAGCGTTTACTTATTTATTCTTGTTGATTCTGAAATTGTGAAGATTTCAAGTACAAGAATAAAAGCTAACGCTTTATCTTTTAATGAATTATGACTTTATAAGCTGTTTCCTATTTTGTAATAAATGTCTTTTTCGTTTATTTAATTAACAAAAGTAATATCTTTTTTGATATAAACCAAAGAATTATCAAAAATTAACGAAAATACATAGATTTCGTAATGACTCGGGTCTTCTAAATAACAAGTTAGAAAAATTAGGTAAAATGAGGTTTTAAAAATTCATAATAGTCCGATTCATTGTAAATCTATTCTGCGCTAAATTAGTATTTAACTGGTTAGGACATTTTACAGTAAAACGGCTTGGTTGTCATTGCCGCGCTTGAATAGGAAAATAAGGGTTGCGCCTCTTCCATCGGTCTTGCTACCCAGAAGAAAACGCAACCCATTAATAATTATCCTCTTAAAGAATATACCTTTTTTATATCAATGAAGGTCGGGTTTTGAGACCTTCATTGGTAAAAGACATACGGGGCCTATTTCTTCCCCTTATGAGGGAAGAAATTTATTTAAAGTCCTAAGAATCAAAGTTCAAATAGTAAGTCAATTTTTTATGCATCGGACAGTGAGCGAGTATGTGTTGTTATAGGCTCCCGGACCGTTCAGGTTATTGTTGCTGGCGCAGTAGAAAAAATTGCCCGGCGCATCATCGAGCCACCAATAACCGCGGCTCCCCGAATATACCAAGTTAGTTGATTGGTAGTAGCCGGCGAGCGCCGCCCCGGCGTTCCACATAGCTTTCTCTTCAGCAGTCGGAGATCCGTTAATGTAAGTTTGCAACTCCCTCCACTGTGATTCCGTGGGCACAGCCCAAGGTGACACGCAGGCATTATTGCGTTGATCCCAGGAATAGTACAAATTATTACCATTTTGATAATTGGCCGTACCTTCCATCGAGTTTTGCACCATCCAACAACCTATAGTTCCTCCGTAGCAGTAAGTAGCATACGTATTATCGCCAATCTTAGCATCGCTGGATCCGGCGATAGATACACTGACTGCACAAGTCGCCGTTTTACCCGACTCGGTAGTGACCGTAATCGTCGCGTTACCGTTGCTAACGGCAGTTACCACGCCGTCGGCGCTAACTGTCGCCACATCCGTATTGTCTGAATCCCAAGTCACGGTCTGTACAGCCTTAGGCGGCTCGACTATAGCAGTCAACGTAGCTGTGGTCTGAGACGTAAAGTCCAAAGTAGTCGGGCTTACCGATACGCCGGTAGCCGGAACCGGCGCCGCTCCTCCGGCCACCGGATTCCATTTAGCGCCGTCCCACACATAAATACCCGGCTCACCCCAGGTTTCGGCTGTATTATAAACCAACATACCGTCTCCTGAAGTTCCTGCTTCCGGGCCGGCTACCGTAAAGTCATCGGCTGCCTGCAAATCCACTTTCGGCAATAATAAACCTTTGCCGGTTGCCTTGGATAAGTCCAGGATAGCTCCCGCA
>JAISKT010000267.1 GCA_031261295.1 Candidatus Symbiothrix sp.
AAGCAGTTAAATTAGTATTTAGCGGGGCTGAGTAGTTGCGATTATTTGGCACTATTCAGCACACGTTAAATACTAATTTAGCACATTTAATCGCGGAGCGATTGCATTATTGTAGTACAAATAATACCACCTGCCACCGTCAACCGCAGAGCGGTTGCATAACGATTAATCGCGTCTCTACAATCCGAATGCAACATCTCCGATGTTGTGGGTGGATATTGTGGTTCATTTGTATCTACAATAATGCAATCGCTCCGCGATTAATTGTGCAAAATTAGTATTTACAATACTTGAGTAGGTACTTCCACGGTTTTTTACTTCATGTGATTGTCCTTTCCATTTTTTACGAGCAACGCATTAAATTTTTTAGGAACAGGCGTTTCAAATCGCATCACTTCGCGTGTGACCGGATGCACAAAAGCCAACACGCGGGCATGCAAACCTAGGCGCCCGATAGGGGAAGGGGCGGCTCCGTATTTCTTGTCGCCAATGATCGGATGCCCGATATCCTGCATGTGTACGCGGATTTGGTTCTTCCTTCCCGTTTCCAATTCCACTTTCAACATCGAATAGGCATCGTTTTTCCGCAGCAGCCGATAATGCGTAACGGCTTTTTTACCGGCATCTTCGTTAGATCCGGAATGAATCTTGAGCGCTTTGCTTTCCCGCAAATACGAAACAATGGTATCTTCTTCTTTACTTGGAATACCTTCCACCACAGCGATATACACCCGTTCGGTTACATTTTCGTGCCAATTTTCCTGCAACCTCAATTGCACCTCTTTGCTTTTGGCAAACAGCAGCAAACCGGACGTTTCCCGGTCGATGCGATGCACAATAAACAAGCGGTTACGCGGGTCTTTCTTTTTCAAATAATCGAGTAAAATGGAAAAAGCGGTCAATTCCTCTTTCCGTTCGTCGGTAGCAACCGCCAATAAACCTTCCGCTTTTTCTATCACCATCAGCGCATCATCTTCAAACACGATTTTCACCTTGGAATGTCTAAAATCTTGTTTCGCTTTATTCCTGTTAATCGTAACGTTGTCGTTCGGCTGAAGCATCCGGTTATATTGGGATACAGCCGTTCCGTTGACGCAAACTTGCTTATGCGACAACAGGGATTTGAGTGCATTGCGACTTTTCCCGCTAAAATGAATGGCCAGAAAGGGCATTAATTCCATCGGTTCTTTCACCCGGAGGGCCATTTGTTTTTCTTTTTTAGATTCCATAGCTAATTATTCTACTGTCAATGTTTTCCCTTTGGGGTATTTCACTTTATATTTTAGTCCCAATTCATTTTTTTGAGTGGGTTGTAAAGTGAATTTCCATTTCACTTCGCCGGTTTCATTATCCAATGCGCCTCCGGAGAGATTTTCCGCATTTACTTCGATTTCTTGCGTAGTTGAAACCGGAATCTGGTCGAACAACACCAGGGTAACCGGTTGACGTTTATTGTTTTTCACAACGATTTTCCAATCACGGGTGGTTTCGGTTTTGCTTCCCAAAAATTTTTGCGTACTGTATTCTTTTACTTTCTCCCGTTGGATAGATACGTTTTTATCCCGTCCCAATGACAAATTCAAGGTATCGCCGATAGCGCGCACATCCAAAATTGTTTTCCCGATAAACGTATTTTCAAAGAAGATATTGGCTTCCCCTTCCAACAAATTGTATTGTTCCCAATCGGAGATATTCGCCAATAGAAAAGCGTCTTTATCCGCTTTAGGAATACAGTAATATTCATAATCGGCCGGAAGCGAATACCGTTCCACTTCGACGGTTGTATTTTTATTTTCCGACAGAATGGTGTAAGGCGTTTTGATTTCAAACTCTACCGATGTCTGATTTTCCACCTGAACCACCGGAAGCGGAATGGATTTGGGTTTTTTTTGAATACTACCGACTCCTCTCACCGAAATACCGGCAACGCTCCCGGCCAACGTGTTGGTTACTTCTCTGTCTTGTACTCCATAACCGACAACAACAACTTCATCCAAGGTAGCTCTATCTTCTTCCAATACGATATTCATATTGCTATTGGAAATGGGAAGTGTTTTAGTGATAAATCCAATGTAGGATACTTGCAATTGACCGCCACCTGCCGGGATGGATAAAGAGAAATTTCCATCTATGTCACTGACAGTTCCTATTGTGGAACCTTTTATCGTTATGGAGGCTCCAATCAGAGCTTCCCCTGTTTCATCCGTAATTTTTCCATGCACTTGGTTTGACAAATCGTTTGTATTGTATCGCGGTGGTTGCGTGTAATAATTCAGAAAATATGTCTTCAATTTCGGCGCTACATTACCCAGATTCGGATTGGCTGACGAAACTTTCAATTTGATATTTTTCCATTCTTCTTTTGTATTTTGCATGATATTCGCTTTGTAAGCCAGTTCAATCGGTTCGGAAATATTTTTGGCGCGAATATCATACGAGGGATACCAACCGGCATTATTGACATAATACGAAAGTTCGACCGGAACTCTCAGCGCTGTTTTGCAATTGACAGTCAAAATCACTTCGCCGGTTGGTTCCGGAGTTATTTTTCCGGTAACAGCCAATTGACGTTCAATAGCGTTTTTTTCTTCCGACAGGCTTTTTATTTTCTTGTCCACCTCCAATTCTTTCATTTTTAAGGTCGAAATACGTTCGCCATAATAGGCTGATGTCGCTTTCAGGTTGTTGAAATCAATTCCTTCATTTCCGCCGATTTTTTTATTATCGTGCAAAAAAGTCAATTCTTCACTGATAATTTCTTTGGTGGTTTGTTCCACTTTGATTTTTTCATTCAAATCAATCAATTGCTTTCCGAGTTTTTCAGCCTCATCCGTCTGTTTCACCGTATCGTTGTAATTCAATTGATGATTGACCGACAGCGCCATGACTTCCCCCTCCACTTTTACCTGAACGCTTTTCGCATCCAGGTAAGGCGATAGATTGGCGAACCGAACCGTCGATTTTCCTGCGGGGAGATTGGCCGTTGTTTTGCGAATAATTTGGGCGCCTTTGATAAACACAGTTGCTTCCGCCACTTCTGTTTTCAGTACAATATCCTTTTTCTCCTGGGCTGTAAGTGAAAGGCTTACTAACAGTAGTAATAAAAATGCACTCTTTTTCATCATGTATTTCATTTAGTTGTTTTTCTTACTTTCATTCAAAACATAAAATTCATTTCCTGATCTTGGCTGTGCATATAATTAGTAGTTTCTTCTTTGAGTGTTTTCAGCAGTTGTTGTGCCATAAATTCCCGGAAAGGAGCGGTTACGCCACACAACCGAAAGTCACCTTCACTCGAATCAAATGTGCCGCCGATAACATTCACTACACTTCCGGTGGATTTCATGACAAGAGCATTCAATTCTTTTAAAAATGAGACACTTATAGTTGTTTTTTCGTTGGCTTTACTGATTGCAAACTCGTAGCTATTTTTCAAATCCGTATTCATTAAATGGTGCACAAGCGGTTTCCCTTTGGCAGTTATCCCATCGTCAAATAATAATTGCGTATCCAATTCGGTCAATGTCGAACCTTCAATAGCCGTAGAATGAGTGATTAGCGAATATAAATAAAATTTCTCGTAATCTATTATATCCATTAATCTTAAACTATTGTAAAGTTTTGTTTCTTCTTCAATAGCTGCCCATATTTTATTTTGCTCTTCCATACTTAATTGCTTATTAAATGCAAATTTACTGCTTTTCTTGGATATTTAATACTTTCTTTGGATTTATAATATATTCTATTTATCTTTGTAACCGCCGTAACAGTTACGGCGGTTACTGAATAAAAAACCATGAAGTTTTATAATCGTACACAAGAACTTGCAGAACTGCAAAGAATCAGGAATCTTTCGTTTACCGATCATTCCCGGATGGTGGTTGTAACCGGACGAAGACGGATCGGCAAAACCAGTCTCATCCTGAAATCAGTAGAAACTACGCCAACTGTTTATTTATTCGTCGGCCGAAAAAAAGAAGCTACGCTTTGTTCGGAATTTATCCCGATTATTTCGCAGTCGCTTCAGGCCTTTGTACCTGAGGAGATACAAACTTTTCGCAGTTTGTTCCAATATCTGATGGAACTTGCGACAACGAGAGCTTTTAACCTTGTTATTGATGAATTTCAAGAATTTTTCAATATCAATGAGTCCGTCTATAGCGATATGCAGAATATTTGGGATCAATACCGGAATAAATCACATATCAACCTGATTCTGAGCGGTTCCGTTTATTCGTTGATGCAGAAAATATTTCAAAACGCCAAAGAACCTTTGTTCGGCAGAGCGGATAATATTATCAAACTATCGGCATTTAATCTTTCCACGCTGAAAGAAATTATGCACGACTATCGACCGGATTATTCCAACGACGATTTATTAGCCTTTTATACTTACACCGGCGGTGTTCCCAAATACGTGGAATTGTTTTGTGATAACAATGCGTTGAGCGTTGATAAAATGATAAAATGGATGGTGCGCGAAAATTCTCCGTTTACCGATGAAGGGAAAAACCTGCTGATTGAGGAATTCGGCAAGAATTACGCCACTTATTTTTCCATATTGAGCGCTGTATCGGGAGGCATTCACACGCAACCGGAAATAGAAGCCGCTCTGGGCGACACAAGCATTGGCGGACAAATCAAACGGCTTATCGAAGATTATAATATCCTTATACGTCAACGGCCTTTATTGGCAAAAGAAGGTACGCAAACGGTCCGTTACGAAATAGCCGATAACTTTATCCGATTCTGGTTCAACTATTTCGACCGGAATCGTTCGATGATTGAAATCAAAAATTTTGCCGGATTGCAAGCATTGATAAAAGCGGATTATCCGACTTATTCGGGTAAAATGTTGGAACGGTATTTCAAGCAACAATTGGCCGAAAGTTTTTTGTATCGCGACATCGGTTCGTGGTGGGAAGCCAAAGGCAATCAGAATGAACTCGATATTGTGGCGCTCAAATTGGAGAAAAAACAAGCGGTAGCAGTAGAGGTAAAACGGCAAAAGAAAAATTTCAAACCCTTGTTGTTGGCTGCCAAAGTCGAGCATCTCCAACACAAAATATTGGCAGACTATACGATTGAAACACTTTGCCTGTCGTTGGAAGATATGTAATAATATTATTAATATATACAAAAAATATATACCTTTGCGGTATCTTTTAATAATATGAGTTATGAAAACAATATCTTTAAAGGTAGCTTGGGTTTACTACAACAAGATGCAAAAAAGAATATTACTTGAAAAAATATTAAAAGAAAGCTCAAAAGCTGTTCAAGCAAGCTCCATGGAAATACTTAAAGAATTTGAAAATATTAATTAAGGATTGCTATACTTCACAAATCCCTGTTTCTGCAATTGCCCCAAATAAGTTGCAATCCGGTATTCATAATTCGCCTCGTGATTGAAATGCTCTGTCAAAGCCTCCACAATCTCTTTCACCGTCCGTTGCCCGTCGATTAAATTCCAGACAGCCGTGCCGTGTTCCTCCAGCCGGATGCGAATCATCGCCGGTTTGTTTTTCGGCACACAATATTTTTGCATAAACTTGCTCCTGAAACGGGGAAAAGCTATCACCGATAGCTCTCCCTCTTTTTCAGTCGTAATATGTTCACAAATAACCGGAATTAAATCAAAAAGATTTACTTTGCTTTTTGCCATATACAAATTTTTACTGTTTCGCTTTTTTCAATGGAAGACTTACCAAGAAATAACCGATGACAACCACAATCACCAAACCGATGATATACAGCGGATGACTGATTGGCAACATATCCGAGAAGAAGATGTTGAACATGGCGAATACCGCCACTACCAATCCCATCAACGCTTCACCGGCAATCATACCCGAAGCCAGCAAGACTCCCGTATTTTCTACTGTGGCTATCTGTCCCTCATTGTATTTCCGGCGGGCTACATACATATCCAAAATACCCTTAATCAAGCCGCCGACAAAAATAGCGAATACCGTGCTGAACGGGAGATACATCCCTACAAATATCAACATCGGACTCTTGATGCCCATCAGGATAAACGCCACGCCCAGAATCATTCCGGCAATAATCAACGCCCAGGCCATTTGTCCACCAACGATACCCTGCGATAAAGTCGCCATCAAACCGGCTTGCGGTGCGGAAAGGTTTTTGCTTCCGAATCCGCCTTCGTATCCTTGTTGCAGTCCCATGTTAATATCGCCCTGATTGAGGATAATCAACACCCCGAACATCACAAATCCGGAAATAACCACGCCGATAATATCGCCTATCTGCATTTTCCACGGCGTACCGCCAAGGATATGTCCGGCTTTCAAATCTTGGAACATCTCGCCTCCTACGGCAGCCGCTACGCACACGATAGCCGCAATACCCAATACGGCAGCGACACCGCCTGTTCCTTTCACGCCGCAAGCAACCAAAATCAAAGCCGTCACTACCAACGCCGTCAGTGTCAAACCGCTGATAGGGTTGTTGCTCGAACCTATAATTCCTACCAAATAGCCGGAAACCGCCGCAAAGAAAAAGGCCAGAACAATCATCACCGTTGAGGCTACAATCGCTACCAATATAGAGGTTTTAAATATGAAAAAGGTAATAATAAA
>JAISKT010000223.1 GCA_031261295.1 Candidatus Symbiothrix sp.
TTGATATTCGCATATTCATACGACTGCTTTTCTAATTGCTTAATGAACTCCCACTCTAATTCATTCTCGCTCTGGTAATGCTCGGAACGCTCACCTGTTGAGACATATTTTGCAATTACTGTGCTTTCGGGGTTCTCGGATATAGTGTTATATTTTGTCTGAACCATTGATTTATTTCCTTTTGTGTATTTTTATTCTTATTTAATCAGGTTAATCTGTGGTTCAGACAAATGCCAATAATTTATTCCTATAATATTCGTATTGCTGCCGCCGAGCTGCAATTTCTGCCGGTAAGCCTACGGAAATATCGTTAACTAAAGCATCGAATTTATCTAATATCACTACTATGCGGTTTTGTTCTTCAATGGGTGGAATGGGGATTTTGATAGATTTTAATTGTCCCGCCGTAATCAATGGCTGTCCACCACCTTTTGCATATTGGTTTAGGTTCATATTAACCAACAAATAATAAAGAAATTTTAATTTTATATCGTCTTCTTTATTTTGAATAATTAGTGTATTATCTGATACATCATATTTTCCATTTCCAATATGAACAAAACCTGCGTTTGCTCCAACTCTTGCGACTAATAATTGTTCGTTTTCATAAACATTTGCATCGGTATATGCTATTATTCCTGTTGAACCATAAACAGGATATAAACCATCTTCTTTTCTATTTGTATTTTTACCTGACATAATATTTTTACACACCTCCCCCAGCGTCTTCCAAATAACCCCTTCTCTCTCTCTATATATATATATAGGGCTCTTTTCATTGAAATTTAGCAAAGCATTACGATAATACTCATATTGTTGTTTCCTTGCCTCCAGCTCCGCCTCCAGCTCCGCCTCCAGCGCAGTAAATTTGTCTAATATGTTTACTATTTCTTGCTGCACGGGAAGAGGTGGGAGGGGGATTTTTATTTTTTCAATTTTATCAGTCGGTAAATGTGCAGGAATAGCATCTGTTGCTTGTGATTGAATATAATCCTGCTTATCTTTCAATACATAAAATAAAAATTTATTGTTTAATACTTCATTTGGTTTAACGCAATAGCAAACGTCATTTGCCCAAAACGCCTCTGTAATATAATTGACAAATCCAGCAGTACCATATTTTACAACCGTTATTGTATTTGCTGATTGATTACATTTTTCAAAATATCCCATAGGCGTTACACCACCGCTATAAACAGGGTATTCTTTTTCAGGACTAAGTTCTTCCTTTGTAACTCGCCGCCCCCTTTTTATTGAAGCAATCTCTCCGAGTTCCCGAAATTCCACGCCATTGTCAGAACCGTTGATTTTTTTGATTAAATTGATTACACTGATTTTATCAGGTAAATCATAACAATCAGTTTTAATCTGTGGTTCAGACAGCGATTTAGACGTTTTTTTTATTTTATTCATTTTTGTCTCCTTCTTTCTTGTTTTGGTGAATATTATTGGGCGAATGCCATTCGCCCCTACAAAATTTGTCTATTTCCCAATTTGCGGGGTTATTTATGATATATTCCGCAATGGTTTGATATGATTTATCGTTTCGGATTATGTTTTCGTAATAATTGCGTTGCCAAACGGAAATGCCTGCCAATTCGCGCATTTCATTTATTTTCCGAGCAGAAAATGTTTTAAATGCCCGGACAATTTCCGATAAACCGTGTCCCGTAGGGGCGGGTTTGAAACCCGCCCTTACAACATCCGCCCTTACAACATCCGCCCCAACGGTAACAACACCGGTTATTGCAATAATTCCGTGTATGTGATTAGGCATTACAACAAATTCTAGTAATTCAACATTTGAATAATGATTTAGCAAATTCCACCAAACCATTTCCACAATTTCACCGTATTCATTCAATATCATTTTGCCATCAACAATTTTACCAAACAAACATTCGCGATTTAGGGTGCATATTGTTATAAAATATAAACCCTCACGCGAATAATCGTATTTATGCAACCGTATAGAACGGCGATGGTGTATGTCGGGATTATATTCATTCATATTTTACCTCCTTCTAAGTCCGCCACAATATCTTCTATTGCTTTGCGAAGTTCTTCTTCACGCAATACAATTTCTTTGATTTTGGCATTGATTTTTTTAATATCGACAACTTCGCGTGTATCTTCCTGCACCACATAAGACGAGACGGCAATATTATAATCATTTTTTTCTATATCTTCATTTTTAACTAATTTTGTAAAATACTCAATATCTTTGCGTTCTGTAAATGCTTGTAGTATTTTTTTGCGGTTGTCTTCGGATAGTTTATTTTTTGCCGAACCCCGAACAAATTCTGCAGAAGCATCAATAAAAAGAGTAGAATTGTCTTTCTTCGATTTCTTTAGCACAATAATACAAGTAGCAATAGAAGTTCCAAAAAACAAATCGGCGGGTAGTTGAATAATTGTGTCTATGTAGTTATTATCAATGAGATATTTACGGATTTTCTGTTCAGCGCCACCCCGATACAGCACGCCGGGAAATTCAACAATAGCCGCCGTTCCAGTTGTAGAAAGCCAAGAGAGTATGTGCATTACGAAAGCGAGGTCGGCTTTGCCTTTGGGAGCAAGTACACCTGCTGGAGCAAACCTCGTGTCGTTTATAAGTAGTGAATTAGCATCGCCTTCCCACTTAATAGAATATGGAGGATTGGAAACGATAGCATCAAATGGTTCTTTATTCCAGTGTTTTGGGTCTGTCAGAGTATCACCGTGAGCAATATCAAACTTATCGTAGTTGATGTCGTGTAGGAACATATTGATACGAGCGAGGTTGTATGTTGTCAGGTTTATTTCCTGTCCAAAGAATCCCCGTCTCACATTGTCCTTCCCTAGCACTTTAGCAAACTTCAATAGTAGAGAGCCAGAGCCACACGCCGGGTCATATACCTTGTTTACTTCATTTTTACCAACGACTGCAATTTCGGCAAGTAATTCAGAAACTTCTTGTGGCGTATAGTATTCACCGCCGGATTTTCCAGCACTGCTCGCATACATAGCCATCAAGTATTCGTATGCATCGCCAAAAGCATCTATTGTGTTATCTTGATACTCACCGAGTTTTAATTCCCCAATAGAATCAAGAAGTTTTACTAACAACTTGTTACGATTTTCAACAGTTCCGCCGAGTTTATTGCTATTAACATCAATATCATCGAACAGACCTTTAATGTCATTTTCACTCTCAGCACCTTTGGCAGAATTTTCGATATTGCGGAATACGGCAGAAAGTGTTTCATTCAAATTGGGGTCGTTCTTTGCTTTCTTTCTAACATTAACAAAGAGTTCACTTGGTAAGATATAGAAACCTTTGTCTATGACTGTTTCGCCTCTACCAAATTCTGCTTTTTCATCAGTTAATCCAGCATAATTGAAATCTTTGGCTATTTTGCGTTCTTGACCATTCAAATAATCGGTCAGATTTTCGCTAATAAATCGGTAAAATAGCATACCAAGCACGTATTGCTTAAAATCCCAACCGTCAACACTTCCACGAAGGTCGTTTGCAATTTGCCAGAT
>JAISKT010000314.1 GCA_031261295.1 Candidatus Symbiothrix sp.
CAATAAAAGTTGTAATTTTGCACTCGCTTTCAGAAAAGAAGCAGGTCCTATAGCTCAGTTGGTCAGAGCATCTGACTCATAATCAGGGGGTCCTTGGTTCAAGCCCAAGTGGGACCACAATAAACAAGAAAGAGTTACGAAAGTTCGTAACTCTTTTTTGTTTATCTGTTGCTCAGTTCTGCCATTTTATTTATTCCTAAAATCAATATTAATTCTGTCAATTGTCTGTCCCATATAACTATACAAAACTCTCCCTTTAATTCTTTCTTTGTTTATAAAACCTTGATATCTGCTGTCAAACGCATTGTCGCGATTATCGCCCAATAAAAAATAACTATCAGCCGGAACAACTATATCTTCAATATTTCGTATAGTCCCATTATCGGGTTGTTTTAATAAAAATATTAAATGCTTGTGTCCGTTAGGAAGTTCTTCTTCCAATTCACTCACAAGCCTGTTTTCATCTGTTGTTTCTTTAATAAATGTTGTCTTACTTGGTTTATTATTTATAGTTACGATATTGTCGTTTATCTCAACATTGTCATTCGGAAGTCCAACAACGCGAAATGTATATTTCTGTCCATTCACTCCTAAAAACACAACAATATCTCCATAATCAGGTGTTTTATTTTTGTATGCTTTCATATCTGCAATAATTCTATCTTCAAGTTGAATCGTCGGATTACCGGAAATGGATGGAACTTTGAAACTTTGAGTCCCTAAAACAGCAGGAGAATTGTACAACCCAAAAACAACAAATGCAATGAGAGCAATTACAAGATAATAATACCATGTGTTATAGCTTTTAAGAACATAATCCTTTTGGCGTTTAGCATTAATCCATGCATCAATAACAGCGTATATTTTCAAAATCCATTTAATCGCGTATAATAAGAGGAATCCCCCAAAACAAGTCGTACCTCTTGTTATTCCAAATAGTATAGGAATAAACAGGAGTAATCCAATTAAGACTATTGCTTTTTTCAGTTGGCCATTGTAAACTTGTCCAAGCCCGGATAAGACGAGAGAAAGAAAGCACGCCATAAATGCATTTCGTGGTTTCGTTGAAATTGTTGGTAGTTGTTCGTTCATAACTTGCTTTATTTTATTTGTCCACAAATTTATAAAATAATGAACACCGGATTCTCATTTGCCCAAAACAGATTGTTAAAATAATAATAACAAGCTTTAAAGTAATTTTTTGTTTCATAAGTAATGCAAATATTTTAATGTAATATTATCTTGATTGCTTCGCTTGTAAAGATAGTTATTTTTTTTGCAAAATGATATTTTGCTAACCGGCCACAAAAAAAGGCGAGGGAAAAACATCCCCCGCCTTTTCCTTCTGAAAATCACCAATGATTATTAATAAAGCGCTTTTATTTTCTTTTCACCTGCCACAACTACATATACTCCGTGACCGGGCAAGTGGATGCTCTGTTCGGTAGTAAATGCATTTTGACGATAAACGGCTGTGCCTTGCAGATTATAGACATTCAAGGATTGACCTGTCGTTAATCCGCTCACTTTCAATACGCCATCGGTTACTGTCGCTTTCAGGCCGCTTGCCGGCAAGGAGTGGATACCGACTGTCGAAGTTATCGTTATTTCTACAGAAACCGGTGCGGCCTCTTCGTAATTCGGATTGGCTGCGACAGAAGCGGTAACGGTAATCGTACCGGCTGCTTTCAATACCAATTGGTTGCCTTCCTGTATTTCGGCAAGGGCAGCATCGGCTTCAGCCAAGCTGAATACGACCGGCAAACCGGAGGTAGTCGTAGCAGCCAAAGTGTAAGGACTATTTTCTTCCAAAATCAATGCGGTTTCAGGTGCAAAAGTGATCGTTTGTGTCGCTTTGCTGATTACAAAAGCCACATCATCTCTGAACGAAATTTGATAGTATGGATTTTCCAAATCTACCGTACCGGAAAGAATCGGGTATTCGCCTGCATTGATAAATTCTGTGCCCTCTAAAGCTAAATCGCCGGTAATCGCATGAGCGGTTGCATCGTAATTATCACTGCTTGTCCATGTCAGTGCGGGAGGTGTAATTGCCGATCCGGTGTAGGTAGCAGGAGTGATAGCATCCGGTGTAATCAAGATATAATTGTTGATGGTTTTAACATACGGATAACCGTAACCTTCATAGATGCCCCAATTGGTTGTGAAGTCCCAATCGGTGAATGAGGCTTGTTGTTTCAATTCGGCAGCAGAAAGAACCGGTACAATAATGGTTGCATTAATAGCGCCATTACTCGGTTGCTCGCCATTAGCTAAAGCAAAACTATTGGTGACGGTAAACGTACCGGCGCCGGCGCCGATAAAGCTACCCACACTATTACTTCCGGTAACAGTTCCTGCTGCATAGCTATTTTCAACACTACCGGCATTGGATGTGCCGATTAAGCCGCCCGTTATACTCATTGCACTTGGGCTTGATACAGCGCCCGTAGCATATACATTTTTGAGAGCGCCGGAAAGGTTTCCGATAAAACCACCGGTATTACTTGCTGTATTGCTTACAGCACCGGTTGCATAACTTGTTTGAATCGTTGCCGCGGCACTCGCACTACCGGCAAAACCACCCACAGGAGCGCTCCCTGCTGCTGCGGTTCCAGCCACATCAATGGCTGCATAGCTATTGCTGATGATCGTAGCGCCTGTTGCACCAACCTGTCCTACAAGACCGCCAATACCCATTGATCCGCTACCGGTTACAGAACTACCTGCGCCACCGACGATCGAAACATTATCAATACTACCACCATTGGCATAGCCGACAAGACCACCCACATAGTAAGCAGAAGCGCCTGTAATCGTTTTTCCGGCTGCGACTTCTATACCAAGGTTTTTAATTGTTCCACCTTGCAAATAACCAAACAATCCGGTTGCAAGACTGCTCACATTTTCCCACAATCCGGTTATCTTGTATCCGGCGCCATCCAAAACACCGGAGAATCCAACAGCAGAAGCCGGATTATCGGATATCGGCGCTATCGGATCCCAACCGTTAACCGAAGCAGTCAGATCTAAAGCAATATCGTTAGCTAATTTGAAATTAGCAGACAAATATATGCGAACGGCATCTAATTGTGCTTGCGTTGAGATGAGGTAAGGACTTTCTACGGTACCGTCCCCTTCAAATGGAGCCGGCAATTGCCATTGGAAAATAGGATAACTCACCCCTTCATCAATTGCCCAGGTAGCTGTGAAATCCCATCCGGAATAATTGGCTTGCAATAACTGTTCGGCAGTCGTTTTGCCTGTTGCCGTGCCTGTTCCGCCATTGGCAACACCATTGCCAACGGAAGGCAATTCAGGGTTTAAGGTAATATTCCAAGTATTAGCACCGGTAAAAGTCAATGTATTGGTTGCATTGGTCTTTCCAATCAAAGCGCCCGCATTAGCGCCGGAACAAGTAACTGTATTGGCAGCATGACTGTTAGTCAAAGTAAAAAGACGAGCCGTACCTCCGTTGGTTCCTGCTTCTCCGAATAACCCTCCGACTTCATGATCCCCTTTTACGGTACCTTGCGCATAGCCGCGAATCAATGTACCGGTGGAAGAAGTAGATGTATGGTTTCCAATTCCGCCTACATTATATGTTCCTTCTACGTCACCATTAAAATAGACATCGGTAGCAGTACCTCTAAAAATAGCGACCAATCCACCGACATCATTCGTTCCTTTCACTTTACCTGTAGCAAAAATATTCGTAAGTGTAAGGTTATTAGACATTTGACCAACTATAGCTGCAGTAGCATTTTTACCGACAATATCTACATCCACTACGCCTAAATTACGAATATTGCTGGTAGAAAGATAGCCGAATAAAGCGACTCTCTGTTCAGTAGGACGATTTATCCGCAATCCGGAAATAATATGATTTTGTCCATCCAAATTGATTTGCCAGGCTGTAGATTGAGCAATAGGCACCCAGCCGTTTTCTGCATCTGTAATTACCGAAGTTAAATCAATGTTTGCTGTCAGTTTGTAATACGTAACCGTAGCAGAAGCATTGTTACGGATAGCATTAAATTGCTCTGCCGTAGCTATTTCCCAAGGACTGGCGCTTGTACCTGCTCCACCGGCAAAATCATCATTTCCTACCGCACTTGCCGTCAGCGTAGAGAAGAAGACGAAAAGGAGAATAAGTCCTTTCCATAATTGCACTTTGGGTGCAAAAGAGTAATTTTTTTCCATATAATTTGTTGTTTTTTTGTGCCAAAGTTCTTTGGCGGATGAATACTTATTTTGCTAATTCTTTTTCCAGCATTTCTTCCAAATCGGAACTATCGGGTCGGGGCGCATGGTCGGAAACAAGATTTCCCTTTTTATCAAAAACCAGATAGCGGGGAATGGCATTGATTTTGTAATCAATGGTGATTTTGCTGTCTTTTTTACCCGCAAACAACTGTAAGCCGGGTAATGCTTCCGATTGGATCATGCTTTTCCATTTCTGTTTGTCTTTTTCGTCATCAATCGAAATACCGATGAAAACGACATCTTTGCCTTGCAGCTTCTTTTCGAGCTTCTTCAGAAAGGGGAATTGTTTCCGGCAAGGGCCGCACCAGGTAGCCCAGACATCCACTACAATTACGCTTCCTTGGTATTCGGAAAGAGAATGCACCGTACCTTCCGGATCGGGATACGAAAAATCGGCGGCTGCCTTACCCTGAGTAGCTTGATACAGTTTGGAGCCGATTACTTTGGCTTGTTTTTTCTGTTCCGGAGTCAGTAAATAATCTCCGTACAAGCGCGTATATTCTTCGTATTTATCGTACGATTTGAGTCCCTTCATCACAGTCAACACGTATTCGCTTTTCAAGACCGGATGGGAAATATAGGTCAAATCGTAGCTGACAGGTAAGTTGGCCGTTTCATTCTGCATCCGGTTAAACATCAGGTAAAGCCGCAGAGTCCGTATTCCACCGGGAAATCTCAGCACATCGTCCGAGGCGAATTTCTTTTCCGAAAGAATCGTGTTGTAGTAAGGAATTTGATCGCTTTTTTCGGGATGTTTCGTCCTCGGCGAATACAGGAATGACAAAAACCACTCATCCATATCATAATCCATCTTCGTCCGGAGCAGGTTGTCAAATTCCGGATTTCCGCTGTTGATTGATTGTTTGATTGATTCTGTCTTTTCGGCCAATTCCTCAAATTCGGGGAAAAAGTCTTCAAAAGTAGAGATATTCCCGTCCATCACGAGGGCTTTTGTCCGGATCACTTCCGAAGCTTCCTGCCATTTATACAATTCATTGTTTTCCTTGGTGTTATCGCCGATCAGTACGGCTCTGCCGTCATTCAAAATATCCAAGTTGGCTTTGTCGCCGGCTTGCAAATACAATAAGAACTCCCGCCGGTTGATTTCCATCGTATAAAATCCACCGGTGGCCGGTACAAACAAGAAACCATAACTCCCGTTCGGGCCGGTTTGTGTCGTGGACATCAGCTGCACCGCACCGTTTTCAACAGCAAAAAGTTTGACTTCTACCGAGTTTTCAAGTTGAACCCGGCCTCTTATCTCAGCATATTGCCCCACCTGCGCAAAGGAGAATGGGAGGAATGAAAAGATTGAAGAAAATGAAAATAATGAAAATAATAATTTTTTCATCCCCACTATTTTCATCCACCTCATTTCTTTCATTTCTTTCATTTTTTTCATTATCTTCATTTCTTTCATTATTTTCATTATCACTGCGGTTTTTTATAATCGACATTCATAATTTTACCAAATCCGGTCCACTTCATATCTATCTGATAACCGTCAACTGTAGGTTCGATCGGATGTTTCGCCAATATTAAATTCCCGGTTCCATCTTCCACCTCATACAAAGCCAGTTGACCATTCTCACCCGGAGCGCCGTTCGGATCGTAACTTGCCACTACAATCAGATTGTTTCTGTCAAAACGGACAGACGAACTTTTCATTTTGCTGATCTGATGTCCGGCCGGCAATACCTGCGAAGTAATATCTTCAAAGGTATTCATCGTCAATGTATTAATTCGATATACTTTGTCTTCCGTAGCGCAATACAGATAGGGTAAAGTCAAATGATACGCAAAGTGTTTGATATTTTCCAAAGGAAGACCTTCCGGAAACTCGGCTTTTCCCAATTGTGACGCAGCCGCCATGGAAGTAATACTCATTTGCAAAAATTCATATTTGCCTTTCACTACATTTTTTACAATGGCATAACCGGTTGCAAGATCCCGGTTGGTACTTCCGTTCCGGGTATCCATATACACCAAGCGGTAGTCCGGATCCTGCCAATTAAAATAGTTTCCGCCGGTAAGTCTTGTGGTGCGAAGAACATAGTTGCTATTCCCCGCCAATTGTGTGGACGATGCCTGATGAAATTCAAACCGGTTATTGGT
>JAISKT010000328.1 GCA_031261295.1 Candidatus Symbiothrix sp.
AGGGTTCGGTTTGGGGACGCGCCGACCAGGGGGAAGAACGCGCCATTGATGTGCATTTCAATTCGGCGGACAATCAAGGGGACGATTACAGAGGCTCCATGGGCGGCACTTACACCGGCTATTACCTGAAAAAATTTGTCAATCCCTCACTCATACTGAAATCGCCGCAGAATTTCCCGCACGCGTGGATCATTTTCCGTTATGCCGAAATCCTGTTGAATGCCGCCGAAGCGATCAATGAAGCCGATGGTCCGGCACAGGCCTATCAATATGTCAATCAGGTGCGCCACCGCGTGGATATGCCCGATTATGCAGGAATGACACAAGAACAATTCCGCCAACGCATCCGCAACGAACGCCGGGTAGAACTGTCTTTTGAAGATCATCGCTTCTTCGACTTGCGCCGGTGGAAAGCATACGAAGGCGTAACCGCTCAAAATGAGTTGGGGAAACCCCGTTACAACCAGCTGCTGAACATGTATGGCGTGCAAGTCACGCTGTCGGGCAATCAACCGGTATATGTTTTTACCGGCGCTCCGGGTACGCAGGGAAATGATATGGATCTTCGCGTGTTCAACAATCCGAAGAACTACTACTTCCCCATACCAAACAGCGAAGTCAAACGGGCGCCTAATCTGGGACAAAATCCGGGTTGGGAAACAACAGGAGAATAATGTGCTCCAAACCTTCCAGGTTTTGAAAACCTGGAAGGTTTAAATGAATAGTCATATTAAAGAATAAATAAGGAATGAAAATCAGTAAGAAAATGAAAAGGTTAAAAAATCAAATAGGTAAAATAGGATTGTTGTTGTTATGTTTTTCATTCCTTTTATTATCCGGTTGCAAAGAGGATGAACCTCCCGTGATTTCCGGCTCACTACCCAAAGTGTCGGATTTGTCGGTGAAAGACATCACTTCCTCTGCCGCTACACTCGCCGCCGCAATCGTTGATGACGGAGAAAGCACAATCATTGAAAAAGGGTTTTGCTGGAGCGCCACCCACGAAAATCCGGACAAAAACGATACTTCCATGAAAGTGTATGGTTCCGGAAACAATTTGGAATTGACACTGACCGGTCTGAATCCGAATACGGTTTATTTCGCTACGGCTTACGCTGTAAATGCCACAGGCATAGCGTATTCGCCGGTACTCCGGTTTACAACCAAAACGACACAATCGGAAGATGACGAGCTTCTGGCTAAATTTGTCGCTCCGGATTATGCCGATGATTATGCGTCCATTGCCGGTTGGGGACAACGGAGTCAGTGGAACTTAGCCAATGTGCATGATCCTACCGTGGAAAAATGCGGCGACTATTATTATATGTACGCAACGGATGCTTCGTATGGAAATGCGCACGTAGGACACGGACATTTTCCATATCGCCGTTCCAAAGACTTAGTAACCTGGAATTTTCAGGGAATGGCGATGGATGAAACGCCTGCCTGGGTGAAAGATACCTTGAACAACATGCGCAGCCGTCTGGGACTTCCGGCTATTGCGAATCCTACTTATGGGCATTGGGCGCCTGTGGTTCGTAAAGCAGGCAACAAATACCGCATGTATTATACCATTGTGATTGATAATTACATCAAAACAGGGAAGCCAAATACCGATGCGAATTTTGATAATTCATGGACGGAACGGGCTTTCATCGGTTTGATGGAAACCGACGATTTGGCCGGTAACCAATGGATAGACAAAGGAATGGTAGTTTGTTCTTCTTCGGATAAAGGAACGAATTGGGCACGATCCGGCCGGAACGATTGGAACGCTTATTTCAAATGGAATGCCATTGACCCTTCTTATATCATCACTCCGGAAGGAAAACATTACCTGATCTACGGTTCCTGGCATTCGGGCATTGTAGCTTTAGCCTTAGATCCTGAAACCGGAAAACCGTCCTCACTCGGCGCTCCTTGGGACAATAGCGCTCTTGCCGGTTACGGAACTTGTATTTATACCCGCGACAGGAGCAGCCGTTGGCAAGGTTCGGAAGCGCCGGAAATTATCTACAATGAAACGACCGGTTATTATTATCTCTTTCTGGCGTATGACGGATTGGATATACCTTACAATACGCGCGTGTGCCGGTCTCAGAATATCGAAGGTCCCTACCTCGATTTCACCGGAAAAAATGTCAGCATCAGTGAAACTAAAGATTGCAAGCCAGTATTGACACATCCCTACAAATTCAACAATCATTCGGGTTGGGTAGGCATCTCGCACTGTTGCATTTTCAAAGACGACAAAAGCAATTGGTATTACTGTTCCCAGGGACGTCTGCCGGCAAATACGAATGGAAACGCTTACAGCAACGCCATCATGATGGGGCATGTGCGCAAAGTGCGCTGGACAGAAAGCGGTTGGCCCGTAGTAATGCCCGAACGTTATGCTGCCGTTCCCGCGGTGGCGATTGAAGAATCGGAATTGACCGGTACCTGGGAAAACATCACTCTCAGATACAGCTACGGCAATCAACAAACGTCCCAGACGCTTATATTAAGCGCCGACCATAAAGCGACCGGCAGTATAAGCGGCGCCTGGTCGTGGGATGCCGGCAATAAAATACTGACCATCGGCAATCAGAAATTATGTGTAGAGCGGGAAGTGGATTGGGAAGTTTCTCCCCGTAAACATACCCTGGTTTATGCCGGATTAAATGCTTCGGGAGAATCGTTGTGGGGGAAAAAGATACAATAAGTATAGAGGCTGTCTCAAAAGCACTTTGTCATTGCGGACTTGATCCGCAATCCCAAGATGTCTGTTAAACACCAATGATGCAAGATATTGGATATTAGCTATTAACGATTTTCAGGGGATTGCGGGTCAAGCCCGCAATGACAGACTTTTGGACTTTTTAGACAGCCTCACTTTTTTATTTGGTTTTACTGCTTCCGACAAATGGTTTACCGATAGGGAAGACGATTTTGTATTAAACACAATAATATGAAATATAAGGTAATTTTCATTATCTATTTAACTTGTATAA
>JAISKT010000344.1 GCA_031261295.1 Candidatus Symbiothrix sp.
CTTGGATTGCTTCGCTCCGCTCGCAATGACGAACATGACTGTGTGATAAGGGTTGCCGACCCGGCTTCCGGCAAATTAAAATATACAAAAGAAGAATTTTGCAATTGCTGGCTGAGTACCAAACGGGAAGGACGCGACGAAGGCATGGTGTTGTTATTGGAACCCACGCCCGATTTTTATACCCGAAATAATGAAGACGAAAACGTCAACCGCAAGGGATTTTCATTTCTGTTTTCGTATCTGAAACCTTACAAGAATCTGATTTTCCAACTGTTTCTGGGATTACTGTTCGGCAGTTTGCTGCAACTGATTTTCCCGTTTCTGACCCAATCCATCGTCGATATCGGAATTAGCAATCAAAATATCGGCTTTATCTACTTAGTGCTGATCGCCCAATTGATGCTGACCCTGAGCAGTTCGGCCGTCGAATTTATCCGCGGCTGGATACTCCTGCATTTAAGCACCCGCATCAATATCGCTCTGATTTCCGATTTCTTCATCAAACTGATGCGCTTGCCGATGGGCTATTTCGATACCAAAATGACCGGCGACATCCTGCAACGCATCGGCGACCACAGCCGCATCCAAAGTTTTTTGACAAGCTCCACATTGAGCGTTCTTTTTTCCATGTTCAATCTCCTGATTTTCGGCATCATACTCGCTTTATACAACTTAAAAATCTTAAGCATCTTCCTTATCGGAAGCGTCCTGTATTTTGTCTGGGTCTGGCTCTTCATGAAAAAACGGGCCGAACTCGACCACAAAAACTTCGCCCAGCAATCGGCCCACCAAAGCAATGTCATCCAGTTGGTGACCGGCATGCAGGAAATCAAACTCAACACCTGCGAACGACAGAAGCGTTGGGAATGGGAACGCATCCAAGCCCGCCTGTTCCGCCTCCGGGTAAAAGGCATGGCCTTGGGACAATACCAGGATTCGGGCGCTATCCTGATTAACCAGACCAAAAACATCCTGATTACCGTATTAGTCGCTCAATTGGTTGTGTCGGGACAAATGACCTTAGGAATGATGATGTCGGTACAATATTGATGTAGAAATCTTTTCGGAAAATATTCCGACCTGGTGGTGGCCAAGATTCGGCGGATTTACGCAGATAATAATTAATCCGTTTTAATCCGCCTAATCTGTGTTCCATCTCTGCTCTATATTATCAAGCTTATTTTTTTCTGACAAACCAAATAACTAACCATGAGTTAAATAAACCAAGCAAAAATAATATACTTCCAATTTTAACCCAACTTAATTCCGGAATAAGATAGCAAATAATGCTTGTTGCGATAATTGTATAGACAATTGTTCCACAAATAATAGCCAAAAGATCTCTACTTGAATTTTTTTTCATGATTTAATCCGTATTTTTTACTATATTATTCAATAATTCCTGTGCAGAAAAGGTTAATTGATCATTGGATTGTGATGATGATGGCACCAACCACGCATAAATAGAGCAACCTATAGCAGTAGATATAGCCCCAGATACAGCACCACCTATAGCTCCTACAACTGCGCCGGGACCAGCTCCAACTCCTCCTGCAAGGGCGCCAATTAAGGCTCCGCCAATTGCTCCCCCAACAGCACCACCTATGCCTCCTCCAATAGCACCTGCAGCATCCGATTTCCAGATAGTAGATCCTTCGATATCAATGTTGGCTACCTGATCTGTCACACTCGACCTTAATATATTTTCTTCGCCTAATAAATTTTGCCAATTATCTAAATTTTTATCCCAATAACTTGAAGAATCCTCATAAACGGCAAACATCATCAACAGTGCATTTTGCTCTTCTTCCGGGAAAGAAGCAAATTCTTCCGACCGGATTGCCGATTCAATAGCGGGTACAACTGCCGATATATCTGTCACCTTATCTACTACACTATCAAAAAAGGAAAGAAGTTTTATATCATCCGGGCTATACTCCAAACCGTTCTCCGAACGAAGATGTTCTTGATTCATACTAACTTCTTCAAATTGCATCAAATGAATTTTTTTGTCTAATACAGCCAAATTGGAAACGATTTGTTTTTGAGATATAAACTCTGTTACAGACGCATTAATCAAAATCAATTTTTTTTCTTTAGATATAGTACGAAGAAAATTTAATCCTTCAACCTTACGAATTTCATTAAATTTATTATAGGCAAAATCCAGTCCCTCACTATGAAAAACCGCCGCCTCTTTACAAACTGCAAATCTTTCTGCAACAGACTCATTCGTTTGATTGGGAACCGACTCTTCGTTAGAACAAGTTGCAAAAGCAATAACACAAAATAACAAAACTGCAATATTAAATATTTTTTTCATGACTAATAAATTTTAAAATGATACATTAATTTATTTTGTCCTAATCATTATTTTATACGCCCATAAAAAAAGCGCGGACAAAACTCAAATTTATCAGTTATGAGGTTCTCGACTACCTAAGTGCAAATAAACGAATAAAGTCCACGCCTAAACGGCGTAGACGTCAACTAATTTATTCCTAGCACTTTAATGAAATTGTCGAGATTTCATAACTAGAATACAAGCTTAACGCCTTTTCCTATATATTTTAAAATGTGCGTATTACCATGCTTATCTCATAGGCGAAAATTTTATTATTTCAATGCAAATTTATAAAAAAAAATTAAAACTATCTTATCTATCCAAATAAAATTCTGGATTTCACCGGCGAATTGAACGGAGATGCGGAGATTATTACGGACGACCGGAGTTTGCTGGCACGGATTTTAGCGCCACTGAAATATTTAATCAACAAGCATATTTGAATTAGATTCCTGTTAAGATACTTAAAAGTCAATATTTAATTTTTTCTTGCCAAATTGATTAATTAGGTAATTTTTTTATTATCTTTGGACAATCATTTAAAAATAACACTTTATGACATGGTATGAAATTGTTTTGATCGTATCTGCCGCTTTATTTCTATTCTCTACAATCGGTTCCCTGTTCTTCGGGGAAATAGATATAGACGCCGATTTGGATATCGATGCGGATAGCGGATTTCTTTTAGGCGATATTATTTCTTTCAAAGGATTGTTGCATTTTGCAATCGGTTTTTCGTTGGTATTAACACTCATGCAGGAAGTTACAGTGACTTCCATCAGTTTCGGCGTTATCAGCGGAATCGTTTTTGTGTTTGTATTATATTACTTATACAAATTGGTTTATGAAAAATTGCAACAAAACATGAAATACACCAACGACATAAAAGAAATGGAAGCCGAAGTCTATTTCTGGAATGAAAACCAAAAAATTGGCGAAGTATTCGTTACGTTGGAAGGCCGGCCGGTTACCATCACGCTGCAAGGCGCAGAAGGACTTAACCTTGAAAAAGGACAAAAAATAAAAGTTTCCGGCACTCGCAAATCAGTTGCTCCTGTTGAATTTATAATTTAAAATTAATATAAACCATGGATATGAATCTATTCCTGCTTATCGGCGTGTTACTCTTCGTCGTTATTTTGACCATTATTGGTATTTTATCCCGTTTTAGAAAATGTAAATCGGACGAGATTTTAGTTATTTACGGTAAAACCGGTGGAAATAAATCCTCTAAATGTATTCAGGGCGGAGCGGCTTTCGTCATTCCGGTCGTGCAAGGCTATGCCTATATGTCATTGAAACCGCTTCAGTTTGAATGTAACCTGCAAAAAGCCCTGTCTTCTCAAAACATCCGCGTAGATGTGCCCACTACCGTAACGGTCGGTATCAGCACCGAACAGGACGTGATGCAGGCGGCTGCCGAAAGAATCTTGGGATTGGGACGGCCCGAAATCGAAGATTTGGTAAAGGATATTGTTTACGGTCAGATGCGTACGATTATCGCCGACATGACCATCGAAAAACTGAACGCCGACCGGGACGAATTTTTAGCTAAAGCGAAAGGCCTTATTGATACGGAATTACGTAAAATCGGATTGACCCTGATTAATATCAACATTACCGATATCCGCGACGAAGCCGGTTATATTGTGGCGTTGGGTAAAAAAGACCAGGCGAAGGCTATCAATCAGGCGAATGTGGAAATCTCTACGGCTGAACGTGAAGGAGAAACCAAAGTGGCCGAACAGATGAAAATGAAAAACGCCACAGTGGCCGAAACGAAAAAAGAAGAGCTAATCGCCATTGCCAATGCCGAAAGAGACCAAAGTATTTCGGTGGCGCAAGCCGAATCCGAAAGGGATTCGAAAGTGTCTGAGGCAAAGAAAAACAGGGACATCAGTGTGGCGCAATATGATTCCCAAGCGCGCATCGGGGAAATTGAAGCGACCAAAAAAATAACGGTATCCAATGCCGAATTGGAAGTAATCCGGGCCGAATCGCAAAGTTTGGCTTTATCGGCTGAGGAACGGGCCAAAGCGGAAATTGAAAAGAACAAGGAATTGGCCCGCAAAGAAGCGGAAGAAGCCCGGGCAAAACGCACTGAAGCAGCCTTGAAAGCCGAACAAATCGTGCCGTCCGAAATTGCCAAGCAACAAAAACTCATTGATGCACAAGCGTATCAATTGAAATTGGAAAAAGAAGCGGAAGCCAATGCCAACCAGCAACGGATTGAAGCGCAAGGTCGCGCCGATGCCATTGCCGCCGAAGGGAAAGGGAAAGGGGAAGCGATCACTGCCGAAGGTTTGGCTCATGCCAAAGTCATCGAACAACAAGGTTTGGCGAGAGCTGCTGCCGAAAAAGCCTCGTTAATGGCACAAGCCGAAGGATTTGAAGCGATGGTGAAAGTAGCCGAAAATAATCCGCAAGTAGCCATCCAATGGAAAATGGTGGACCAATGGAGAGAAATCGCTGCCGAACAAGTGAAAGCATTTGAACATATCAACTTGGGCAATGTCAATGTAATGGATACATCTCAAGGCGGCACATTGACCAATTTGCTTACCGGTTTGGTATCTTCCATCGCTCCGGTTACGGATATTATGAAAACGATTCCGGGAATTCCGAGTATATTGAAAGGAAAAGAGTCCGAAACAGGTAAAAAAGAATAATTTATGAAACACACATTTTTATTAACGGTTATTTTCCTGTTGCTCATCAGTTTTAGTTGTTCTAAAAAAACAGAACAGCCGGTGATTCAAGAAAAAGATAAATATGAAGGTGTACCATTCAAAGATGAACGGTATCACGGGGAAGCGCAAGTAATTCCCGGAAAAGTTTATTGTGCTTATTACGACTTTGGCGGAGAAGGCATTACCTATCACGATACCGATTCCGTCAATCACGGAAGCGGAGAATTAAATCCGATAGACGGTTCTTATCTTCACGGTTTTCGTGTAAATGAAGGTGTTGACATCTCCTACACCAAAAGCAACGATATCGACAACACGCCCTACAATTTTGTTCAACCGCCGATGGAATTATTGTATGTAGGATGGACGGAACCGGGCGAGTGGTTAAAATATACGGTAAATGTAACCGAAACGGGCGTTTATACTGTAAGTCTTTTATATACTTCCAATCAGGGCGGAAAAATTTCATTGGCCGTTAATGAGGAAGACCCTGTCGGTATGTTTACTATTACTTCTACTTTCAATAAAGCAGACCCGGTTGATTTCCGGCAATGGCATCATTGGAATAGTATTCATTTAACATCCGTTCCACTCGAAAAAGGCATTCAGGTCTTGAAATTGACTACGGAAGAAACCGGTCAAATGAATTACGCTTATCTTGATTTCGAGTTGACGCATTAAACAGTTATAAATCCAAAGTCATATTAAGAGTAGGTTACTTAATATGGAATCTTTTTCGTAAAAAATATTGGAAAGAAACGTTCAATACTCCCAAACCATAAGTGACACTTCGTTTGAAGTTAATCGAAGACGCCTCTTTGAAATATTTGGTAGGACAGGATATTTCTCCCACGGTAAAATCATTGTATAAAATCTGTGCAAGCATTTGATTATCAAAAATAAAATCATCGGAATTGTTTTCAAAATCAATGGCATTTAATACTCTTGCAGAAAATGCCCGGTAACCGGTATGGTATTCCGACAATTTTTGACTCATGAGTAAATTTTGAGTAAAAGTCAATACCCTATTACTGAAATATTTATAAATGGGCATCCCTCCTTTGATAGCGCCTTTTCCTAAAATCCGGGAAGCAATAACCGCATCATAAACTTCATTGGCTATCATATAGGCAATAGAAACGATAAGCTTTGGTGTATATTGATAATCAGGATGTAACATGATTACAATGTCTGCAGACAATTCCAACGCTTTTTTATAGCAAGATTTTTGATTGGCGCCGTATCCCTTGTTTATATCGTGTTTTAAAACATGATGTATCTTCAATTTTCGGGCTAATTCCACGGTATGGTCTTTACTGCAATCGTCCACTAAAATAAGGTCATCCACGATGTCGAAAGGTATTTCATTATAGACTTTTTCCAATGTCATTTCGGCATTGTAGGCAGGCATCACAACAACTATCTTTTGACCATATATCATAAATTTATCGTTTTTTATATAAAGAAATGAAAACCGTTCCTTTTTCAAATTTTTTAAGCAGGATATATCCGTCACCGGTTTTCAACTTATCTATTAGCGTATCATCCGGATTAGAAATATTGGAATAAATGAAATAACCGGATTCTTCAAAATAATCGTAATTCTTAATAACCATTTCTTGGGGAGACATCAAATCAATCGTATTCTGATTTCCATACAATCCGAATCCGGCTGTAATATCATTTGCCGGAATATTATTTTCTTCCATATAGGCAAACAGTTGCTTTCTTAAGTCGTAGAAAGGGAGATGGGAAAGCGTAGAGTCCCAGCCCGTACTTATTTTTTCAGGATACTTTATGAAATTGCCCGAAAGTAAAACAAGAGAAGACACGATTGCTATTATTTTCAGTTTTTTGAAACTGAAAAATTTATCAAGTAAAATAAATGTAACGATTACCGCCGAAGTATAATGCGGCAACAAATACCGATGTCCCGACAACATTTTATGAAATAAAAAGGAATAGGAAGATATAAGCAATAAAAAGATAAACAACAATATGAAACTCAATTGCTTGGGTGTAAAAGTGAATTTGTTTGCCTTTCTATTTTTGTACAGGTAATAAACGGAATAAATGAATAATAGCCAAACAATTAATCGCCCGAAATCAATCAATCGCCATATCATTATCGCTACATTTTTGATAAATTCCCGGAAGGATTCTATTTTTTGAAAACTTTCCGCCCAAGTCATATCCGCATGGTAACCAATCCAACCTAATTTATAATAATGGTAACCTAAAAATGAAAATGCCAACAACACTCCGGGTAAAAACGGATAAACTATCTTCAGGATTTCTTTGAATGTAAATTTTGTATGAATTTTGTATTGATAATAGATACAGAAAAAAAATAATGCCGCCGTACACATCATTCCGCGCATACTGATTAATGACAAAAATAAAATAGCAAACAGCAACAGTAACTTTTTATTTTCAAATATAGCTCGTATGGCAGCAAAAAAAGAAGCCATCAAGATGATATCCGGCGATACCAACGACGATTGAGCCAAAAGGGTAGCATCCATTAAAACAACGAGCGATACATACAAAGCTGTTTTACAGGAAAACAAATTTTCGCACAATTTTTGCAGTTGATAAATCAGGATAAATGTCCAGATAGCTATAAAAGCATGTCCGACCCACAGGGATCTTCCAAAAATTTTCCATAACAGCGCCAACATCATCCCATTCAATGGCGGATGCCCGCTGTCGATTTCATTGGGAAGCAGAAAATGACTGAAATTCGTATCATAATACCAGGTTGCATGGAGGGAGGATAGCTGTATCATGTCTAAAAAAAAACAATGATTCAGGCTGATAATTGCAATTACCAAAAACAAACCATAGGGGAAATACTTGGCGGCAAAATCAGTTACAGTTAATTTGTGACTATCCATACTTATTTTTTGTATAAACCGAAACAAAGATAAGTATAAAGTTAAAAATATACTGTATTTGTACCGAATTTTCAATTATATTTGCATTCGTAAATTTATTTATTAAAAATTAAATATCATGAAAAGAATTGTAGTTGGCGTTATCATTATAATGTTTGGGGCTTTTCTACTGCTCAATAACTTAGAGGTCTTTCCATATAGCATTTATCACCTTGTCATTTCCTGGCAAGCGCTTCTGATCACCATTGGCGCCGTATTTTTATTTGACAGAAAATCAGAGCATAAGCAAGCCGGCATTTTTCTTATATTCATAGGCGCGCTGTTTTTATTACCAAGAATATTTGATATAAGTTTGAGAGGTATGATAATTCCCATTCTTATCATTGCCTTGGGAATTTATTGTGTAGTAAATGCAGCTACTAAAAAAAATCGAATGCGACTTCTTGAACAAAAACGACTAAAACACAACCGTTTAAATGATTTTGATGAAATGCCTTTCGATGAAACTTCCATTGATAATGAAGAAATTATTAAACGGGAATATATCTTCACGGGATCCAAAGAAAGATGGAATTACGGTGTAGTAAAAAAAGTGGAGGTAGAAGCTGTCTTCAGTGGAGTAGAGTTGGATTTTACCCAAATGGAATTATCCGAAGAAGTAAAAACCGTTCACATTAAAATCTCCTCTGTCTTCAGTGGGGTAACGCTTTATGTTCCTTCCAAATGGAATATCCTCATCCAAAAAACAGGCGTTTTCGGTGGTTTTACAGATAGAAGGCTTCAAAGTGTCATCCAGTCAGGGAAAGGTAAAGTTGTTTTCCTGGAATTGGAAGCTGTATTTGGCGGCGGGGAAATCAAATGTTATGAATGACCCGTTTGTGAACATTCATCCGGTTATTGACGTTAAATAGAATCATTCATTGTTTATTGATACTTGTAAAAAATGTCTTTAATCCAGCTGTTCAAAAATGTTTATCCGTATGTGAAACCTTACCGGTGGTTGGTGTTTTTTACGCTACTCCTGACGCTCATCGGCTCATTGACTGCACAGGTAAATGCGTGGGTATTGCGTTATACAGTCGATCAAATCGCTTTTTTGCTGGAGCAACACAAAGCCTTGCAGGAAGGTTTAAGCATTCTGATGACGATTTCCATTATACTGGTAGCCAAAGAAATAATCAACTCCTTTATTCAATTCGGACAGAAGTACTACGGAGAAAAATTGCGTATTTATGTGTCGCGCGACCTGGCGCAAACCGTTGTAGAAAAAATCCTGACCTACAAACTGGCTTTTTTTACTTCCGGAGGAAATCAGCCGGGGAAACTCCAAACACGTATCGACCGGGGCATTGAAAGTATTACCCGTTTGGTACAAAATTTCTTTATTGATATTTTGCCGTTGTTTGCCAACTCCATTGTGGCCTTGATCATGATGTTCAATGCCAATTTTTATGTGGGTTTGGTTGGATTGTGCATTGTACCGGTTTATTTTTATTTGAGTATCACTCAGGCAAATAAGATGAGCGGTTCGCGCCGGAACATCAAAAACCTTCGCGAAAACAAAAGCAACGGGATACTCAATATCCTGGAATCAATCACCGTCATCAAATCTTTTATCAGGGAAGACATCGAAGCGGAAAAACAGTTGGATCTGCAAAACGACCTGACCGGCACGCAAATGAAAGTGCGGAAAATCAGTTTCCTGTTCGATGGATTGAAAAGTTTTGTAGAACAAATCGGCGTGGTGCTTATCATTATCCTGACCGCTTATTTAGTATTGACGGGACAAATGACAATCGGCGCCATCATGTTTCATATCATGTTGTTTAATAATGTTTCCGCACCCATCCGGCAGTTGCATCGCATTTACGATCAGATGAATGATGCGCTGATTTATTCCGAAAGTTTCTTCGACATCCTGAAAGCCGACCACGAAACGGAGCCTTCCGGAAAGTATAAAGCCCAAAAAGTCATTGGAAAATTTGAATTGAAAAATGTAAATTTCACTTATCCGGGCAATAAGGAACGGACGTTGTTTAATATCAATATGGAAATCCTTCCCGGAAAAAGTACGGCCTTGGTGGGTTTATCGGGCGCCGGAAAAAGTACGTTGATCAATTTGTTGGATAAATTCTACGAACCGGATTCCGGGGAAATACGATTGGACGGCATTCCGTTGGATGAATATGATACGACTTTTTTACGGGATCACATCGGTTTGGTGTTGCAGAAAAACCATATTTTCAACGGAACCATCGAAGAAAACATCCGTTACGGCAATCCGGATGCTACGTTTGAGGAAGTCGTGGATGCCGCCAAAAAATCCTATATTCACGACCAGATCATGACTTTGCCGAATCAATATGAAACATCTGCGCTTGCTTTATCGGGAGGACAACAGCAAAAGATTGCCATTGCCCGCATGTTTCTGAAAAATCCGCCCATTATATTCCTCGATGAACCGACTGCCAGCTTGGATGCCATATCCACCGAACAAATCAAGAACAGCCTGGATGCGATCAAGAAAGACCGGACAGTCATCACCATTTCGCACAGTATCTCCCAAATCATCGATTCCCATTGTATTTATGTGATGAAAGACGGCTACATCGTGGAATCCGGCACGCATGACGAAATTTACCATCTCAACGGGACTTACAAAGAAATCTTCGACGCAATGGCCCGCAGCTTGAATATAGATAAAATCAAACGAACAACGGAAAATTTATAACAAATGTATCATATCTTATAGATTCTGTTATTAAAACTATAGTTTTTGTAACTAAATCTCTTGTACAGGACAAGGAAAGTGCATATATTTGTAAACATTCTGAAAGAATTAATTGCTATTATTATAAATATTTTTAAATTTTTTAATCATGAAAAAAACTCTACTTATTGTATGCGCTCTCTTATTGAGCTTGACCGGATTTGCTGTGGATGCGGATCCAAGTAATCCCGATTTATTAGCGCAAGGCTTGGATAATTCCTGGAATGGCGCTACTTATGATGCTGCGACAAAAACAATTACTTATCCCGCAGCATGGGCCGGTATGGGTTGGACATTTTGGGATAATGGAAATCTATCCGCTTATTCTACATTGACTATCGAATTTGAACCGGTGGATTATAATATACAAATTATTGTTGAATACAATGACGATCCAAAAACACCGCAATCAGAGAAAAGTATTCCGGGATCGGTAGGAAAACTTACAATAGATATTCTTCCGACCACAGTGGGTCAAATTGTTATCCAAAATTCTGCTGCCGGAACATTAACTCTGAAAGCGGCTTATCTTGGAGGAGACGTGGTAATAGAACCTAAATCTGTTCTTGATTTTGAATCGGATGAATTGGGAACCGTTTATCCAACGATACATGGTTGGGGTTGGCCTGATGCGGCAACTAAAGCTGAAGTTGCTGCCGATCCGTTAGGAGTAAGCACTAAGAGTTTGAAATTCGCAGCTGCTAATTATGATGCTGTTGCTTATTTCGAAGTAGCTCTCCCGGAAGGTAAAACGGTGGCCAATATTACTGCTATTACATTTGATAGCTATTTTGGAGCCGAAGACAAATTCGCTGCAGTGGAATTATTCATCGCACCTAAAACGGCTACAGTTGGTGGTGGTACAGCATTCAGTGCTTACCCTGTATATCTTAAATCTCCTGATACCGTAGATCCGATTCAAGTGGGCCAAGCCAATGAATGGTTCAATGTTTCCATTACAAGAGAGCAAATTTTAGACAATACTTTCAATTCCAATGCAACCTCTGATTTTACTACTGTTGACCCTTTGACTCAATTTTTATTTGGAATCGGTGTCAGTGTTGGCGGAGGTACTGAATATTATTTAGACAATATTACTTTTGTATTAGATGGAACAGGTATTGTTCAAGTTAAACCGATTGCTCAAGTTTGCAACACAGCCGGTGGTATTTTGGTGAATGCAAACAACGAAAAAGTATCTATTTACGGAATCGACGGTCGTTTGGTAAAACAAACCGTTGCCAACAACAATACTATCTCCTTGACACAAGGTGCATATATTGTAAAAGTAGGCGCTGCTAAACCGGTTAAAGTGTTAGTAAAATAAATCAACACATCTATAACAATCAAAAAGTCCGGTCGGCACATTTGCCAACCGGACTTTTTACCTTTACAGAACTGAAAGTATCAAAACACCGCTTTCAGGAATTTACTGTTTGAAACATATTTAGAAAATTCCACGTCTTTTAATGCTTGAGCAGCCATTTCCGGATTCAAAGTGACTGCTTCTTTCAGGTTATCGACTACTTTATTCAAATTATTGGTTCTTGCACCGACAATCGCTTTTAAGTAATACGTAGTGGCATCGGCATTCGCAACGGCATTCAATGTATGGGTGGCCTTATTATAATCCTTTGCCAAAATCTGAGCTACAGCCGCATTGTTGCTTGTCGTTTCACCAAATGCTTGTGCGGCTTGTGCATAATTGCCGTTCAATACAGCCAAATAGCCTCTTGCTTTATCCAATTCGGCTACGCCGGCAGCATTGCCGAAATATTGTTCAGCCTGGTCTTTGTCTCCATTGGCTAAAGCGGCAAAACCAAGATTCAAGTTCGCCTCAGGAAGACTTCCCGCCAGTTGATTGGCTTTTTTGAAGAGAGATTCAGCCGAGGAAATATTCCCTTTTGTGTATTCGGTGACGCCTAAGTTATTGAATCCACGCGGATCGCTTGGGAAAAGTTCGGTAACTTTCTTGTAGATAGCCGATTTTTCTTGCGCCGTAGTTGCTAAATGTGCAGCATAAAGCAATTCTTCTACATTCAAAGACTGCGGATTGGAAAGCGCCAAAGCCGCAATTTGTTCATCCGTTTTACCGGTCACTTCAATGTTGGCTGTCAACCGGGAACGCCGTAATTGCGGAAGGATTTCATCCGCCAAAGTAGAATAAAGCGTAGAAATATTCTTGATTTCCTGTTCCCGTTGTTCCGAATCGGAATACATGGAAAGCACGCGGAGAATCAAATCCTTATCCTGGATGTTTGATTTTTCAACCAATTCCTTGAATCCTTGCCAGTCTTGAGCGGTATAACGTGCATTGACAGGTGCGCTGACATTCGCTTTTTTCAATTCTTTGGAAAGATATTGTTCGGTATTGGCTTCCCGTTTTTCGGCCAATTTTTCATTTAATTCATAACCGCCGTCAGGAGAAGCGTAGGAAGATATTTCAACTTCTACCTTTTGATTGGGCGCTTGACTTGCATTGGTCACAATCCCTTTCCAATCGGCAATTTCGCCTTTGTTCAACTCATTGGCGCGCAATTCGGCTTGTTGAATAAGGAACATGATGTTTGCATCGTAGGCTTCTTTGATAACCCGTTGGAAATTATCGGAAGCAATCGCCGGCGTTTCGGAACCTGCATTCAATAGAGCGGCTGTCGCCAATACGCCGTCGCCAATCTTAACTTCGGGAAGAGCCACTGATTTACTTCCCAATTTTGCTTTGAAAGTAAGATACAACTGCGAACTTTGCATTTCCGGAGTATAATCAAAATTAGATTTCAATACGACGTTGGCGCCGTTTTTTTGAGAAATCACCTGGCCATTGCCCGCTACTTTTTCTCCCTGGTAATTGTAGGAATTACCCCAGGCTTCACCGCCTTCATAGCGGAGAACGGGTATGATGGTAAGGCTTGCATTTTTGTTAAACCAATCGGCGGGGAATGTGGCATTGATCGTTACAGGCACTTTTCCCGAAACCAATTCCAATGGCTGTGGTTCGGCTTTTATGTAGTTGGCAGACAAAGGTTTTAAACTACTTTTACAAGAAGTCAAAATACCTGCAACTACAAACATTAGTAATAGGGATAAATAAATTTTGCTCTTCATAACGTAAACTGTTTGAATTTGTTAATAATTAATATAGTGTTTTCTAATAGATAATTTTTCCGGAATAGACTTCATTGCCGCGTAAAACCCGTACAATACCGATTGTTCCTTTGCGTTGCGGTTGCAGGAGAACCGATTTTTGCCCTTTATTCACCGGAATCTTCTGAATCAATTGTCCGCTTACGGAATAAATATGGATCAATCCGGCTGACGCTTCATCCGGCAAAATCAATTGATTTTCACTCCTTACATATTGAATTTGGCCTGTTTTTGAGGCGTCAATATCCGGAATAGATGTTTTATGGGTATATCGCAAAAGCGGTTGAATGGCCAAAGAAGTCGATACCGGTAGTGTTTGATAATCCTTGGCAGGCGTCCAGGCATCGCTTTTCAGCCAAGCGGTATTGGGGGATGAAGCGTTGCCGAACTGCGTATTATAAACCGTAAATTTATTACTGCTCGAAGAATTGATTTTATAAGAAACAAAGAACTTTTTGTCCACATCAACCGAATCGGCAAAAGTCACAAAGCATTCGGTCGGAACTTTATTTGTATCTACATTTACATTGCCGAATCCTCCATTTGAATACTTCAGGTACTGAGGATTAAAAGTTTGAGTAGCAACTATTTTTTCAGGAGATAATTCGCCATTGTAAACCGTTACTTCGATACCGGAAGTATAGGTAAATTCCATTTTCGGAATGAAAAGATAGGTTCCAAACAAAGCGCTTGTAGATGGCAGGTTAAATTCTTCCGCAAATTCCAATACGTCCCGGTTACTGTTGCCAAATAAAAATCCGCTGTTGGGAGCTGTATATTCCGTAGTAATCAAGCCATCTCCGCCGTTATAATTAGCATTACTGATTCTAACAAACGGATCAGCCTGATGCGGATCAAATCCGTCCCATTGAACAGCACCCGTATTCTTAGGATCAAGATACGTTTTCAACTGGTTATTCATATCTTCATTTTCCCAACCCTTAAATAGAGCGAAAAAGTAATCAGATTCTCCGTTGGGAGAAGTTCCACCATTACAAGAGGAAGTTCCACCGGATAATCCTCCGACAAGATATTTGTATTTGTCAAATAAAGGAGAGCCGGATGACCCCGGATGCGTTGACCCAATAGTCCATGATAAGATTTTTAGATGCGAATTCCCATCAAAAATATCATAATATGAAGTCAAATAAGGATTATCCGTATAGAATCCGTATTTCTTTACAGCGCCGGCCGGATGATGAATATTCGTATAAGGAGGCATATATTCTTCCGTATTTATGCTCCATCCCGCATAGTATGCATTATAATACATGGGTGGTTTTTGATCAAACTCCAGTAAAGCAAGATCTTTTTTCTCAAGAATGACTTTCGGATGGGCTATGGCTAACGACATTTCTTCTGTCGCTTTCATTTTTGTATCACAAACCGAACGGCTATAATTGAAAAAGGCAACAACTGTTCCGGATGTTGCAATGTAATGATTCATGTCTTTATAAACTCCGTATTGTAATTCCGAATTCAAACAATGGACAGCAGTTAATAAATAAGGAGTCTCGTCATTTTCGGTGTTATTGATAAGTGTTCCCGTACAAGTAAATCGTCCGTCTATTATTAATAAAACAGTCGAACGGATAAGGGTCTCATCCACATCGGCGCAATATACATCCGGCATGCAGAGATAGTTATTGGTATCAATATCCGGTTCCGGGCCGGATCTTAAAATGTCCCGGTAGTCGTGATTGACTTCTCCGATCTCCAATTCCGCTTCAAATTCGGCATCGGCAGGTTCCGAATATTCCACAATAATAGACTCTCCGGCCACTGGCCTTACCGGTAAAATTCCATCGGATGAATTATTCCGGTAATCAAAAGAACCGATAATGTGCGAATGATCGGTATTATAGATGAATAATTTTCCTCCTTCGGGAAGATGATATTTCGTAAATAACAAATTGAGCGAATAAGCGCCTTCGGAACGAATTCCGACTTGCCATACTTTCGTTCCATCGGGTAAAACAAATGTATTCCCGTCTTTTCCCTTTTTTATATGGGTATAAAATTTATGTGCAAACGGGTAACTGCCGCGCATATTTTCTTTATTTATTTCATCCAAGCGCAAAACGGAATCCAAATCAAACGCCGGCATTTCAATAAAATCGGAATTGCCGAAACTTCTCATGACTTGGCTTTCAGGAAAGAGGGGAGCGCCTCCGTAACTAACCTGGGAAAAAACCCCGTTACTTGACAAAAGACAAGTAAGGAGAACGAACAGGATTCGATTTTTCATGTTGCTATTCTATTTATTCTAAAACGCAAAGGTAGAAAAATTTGTTCTATTTATTAAGATAGATTACAAATATTTAATGCGATAACTCACCCCAATCATTCCATATACGTTATACATGGAGAAAGACATTCCCGTAAAATGGGACGGGAACACCGATTTTAGTCCCCAGCTTACTTGTCCTCTTAATGCAAAATCCGTATAAAATTCCCATTCTCCGGCCAACAGCAAACCGTAGTCCAACCGGCTTTGTTTGCCTGAAAAATCGAAAGAGGCTTCCGGCACATCTATTTTTTCGCCGGTCGGACTTCCTTGCCGGATGTATCCGTCGGAAGCCGTGCCTTTAAAATCGGGATGATAAAGATAGGCGATATAAGGCCCCAATTGAGCAATCCATTGATTTGAAATCCGGTAAGTGGCCATCACCGGAAGTGTGATATAGGTATTTCGTATTTCAGTTGTATTTTTTCCGGTAAAATTCCCGGTATAGTTGTCGTCTCCCATTTCGATTTCCGTATGCAGATTTTTTACTTGGTCGTGTACCGTAAATCCTTTATAATCCATAGTTAATTGCGCCGATACGCCCCATTTTTCATGGAACCAGCGACTGCCTTCCAAGGCGACGTGGGGAGCAAGAAAATGCGGCGAAAATTTCTCTATTTTCCGTATTTCGACCGGTAAAGGCAAAGGCGAAGTGCTTCCGATATTGTATCCGGCATTGATTTTAAATTCCCAATCAAAAAATAACCGTTCTTCCTGTGCGCTACCGTTGACAGTACACAAAACCAATAAAAATAAGACGCTTAGGATATTCAATCGTTTTTTCATAATTCAATTTTTAATTCAATGTTGTCGATAATCAGTGTATTACCCGGACGCCCTTCGTAGTATTGTCCCCGGTGACTGGAAGAAAAAACAATTGCTAATTTGTATTCATTATTGGCCAATTCCTCCCAGGAAAAAGGAATTGGATAGGAAGCATAATCGAAATCAACGGCAAAATAAACAAATTCATTACCTGTTTTAATATTTTCCGGTTTTACTTCCGCGCGGGCAATGACATTGGGGGATGTATCAATATCGTCTCCGTATAAAGAGTGCACTTTGTTATCGGTCTTATACAGAATGGCATAAATGGCGCAAATGTCTTTTTTGTTCTTATCGCGGCTCCCGTCCGGGTTGATGTAATCTTCCGAACTTTCATTATACATATAATATCCTGTCAATTGAACCGGTTTTCCACTGTTGAACGGGATGCCAAAGCTGGTGGAACGCAAGGGATTGGACAAGCCTGTCAAAGGATTGAAGCCGCCCAAGTACAAAGAACCGGCTACACAGGGGATTGTGGTTCCGCCCATGATTTTTCCCGGTCCCACCATTGTTCTTAATTCGACAGCCGTATTTCCGGAAATATTGATTTTCCGAACCGGATATTCATTTGCAGGCTTAGAGGCGCTATTCCAGGCAATCGCAATTCCGTTATTGCTTGAATACCATTGCACTGCACCTTCTTTTGGATTTTCGTATTGGAAATTCATACTGGGTTTTACCCAGGTTTCAAATTCGAAAACGGAAGGAAAATCCTCTACTTGAATAACGGAATAGCGTTTGGTATATGCTTTACTCTGAGACACTACGTCAATATAAAAAAGCGTGTCATTGTGCAGGGAATTGCTTATCCTTGAATAAGTCGCCCCTTCCGACAGTTCGATAGATGTAATAAGGGAATCTCGCAAATTCACATTTTGCCGGGGATAAACCACAATATAATCGTTGTTTATTTCCACTTCCTGTGTCCGCAACGAATTTTCGGGAAATGCCAGGGCCAGGATATCCGCCTCTGGATTCAAGGCTTCGTCCTTGATGCAAGAAGTTAGTAACAGCGTAAATAGAGTTATAAATAAAAGTTGAAATTTCATAATTTTATATTTTAAAGGGTAGCACAAATATTCCATACAGTAAACGAATTTTATTCGTCTATTTCAAATTTTAATTTTTCAGGGTCTTGGCGGTTATCCCATACAGTGGCAATAACGATTTCTTCTTTTTCCTCATTCACAAAATAGATGATTTTGAAATATTTTCGCACTATAAATGAACGGTAAGTTTTGGAAAAATCAGCAAGAAACGGTTCTCTTGGAGCCATTTGTGGATAAGCGGCCAATCGTTTAGCAGCATTATTGAAATCACCAAGCATCTCTGTTGCTACCCGTTCACTCCTTTCCCTGTAAAAAAGATAAATATTTTTTACCCTTTCTCTTGCTTTTAACGACCATTGAATTACCATTCTGCTTGCTTCTTTAAAAATTCTTCATGTGTAATACACAGGCCTTTTTCATATTCTTCTTCTGCCTGCATGACTTCTGTACGAAGTTCCTCAACAGTCATCTGCCAAGATTGGGTTCCAACTTTTTTTTCCGTATTCTTGAAGAATATCATTAATTTCTGTAAGATATTCTCATCGTTTTCATTGAGGATTTTGCGGGCAAGTTCGGCTTTCTGAACTTCTAATTCTATCGTACTCATATCCATATTATTTAATAATCTCAACAAAGATACATTTTTTCTTTTAAATAAAGAATTTGTTCTCCATTTCAACAGCGTATCAAAAATAGTTATTTTTTGCTAATTCCTTTGTTTATATGAAAAAAGATATTACCTTTGCCCATTAAATAAACGATAAAAAGATTTTATTACAAAATAGAAAGTATTATATAAAGACATAATTCATTAAAAGAAAAAGCGTTAGCTTTTATTCTTGCCCATAGAAATCTCAACAGTTTCAATAACAGCAAGAGTAAGTTAGTAAACGTTCACGTGAAATCGTGGGCTAAACTTATTTGCTGTTATGGGTAGTTGAGAACCTCTATGGGCGAATAAAGTTATAAGTCCCACGTTTTTTATTTTAAATAACCACTTCTCAGGGACTTGGAGGCAATAAACACATTTATTGTATGATAAATTCCCCGTAGATACAATATTAGCGGACAGTTTTATTCAATATTTTTTCCCTCTCATTTTTTAGTTATTGAATTTGTCCGCTACTCTTATAGGGTAAAGGCAACTATAAGTATCTTAAGCTTCTTAAGATATTTAAGATACTTAAGATACTTATTGTCTTTATTCTTACTTGAAAAATCAAATATTAATAAATTAATAAATTCAATGAAGA
>JAISKT010000361.1 GCA_031261295.1 Candidatus Symbiothrix sp.
CTGGGCAGCTACGGTACCTACGCCCGCTTTTGGTCCTCAAGCTCGTATGCTGCGAATTATGCCTGGATCCGCGAACTGCGCAACAATAATACAGGCATGTACAGGGAAGAAAATACGACAACAACGAAAGCCTACCTGCATTCGGTACGATGCAAGAAAGATGCGACCGTGCCTCCGGTAGGAGAATGATAAGAAAGGGATTACAATAAAAAAAATAAAGAAAAATAAAATATGAAGAAAATTCTTTTGGTATGCTTGGCGCTCATTGCCTTGGGCGCGGCAAACGGGAATGCACAGGTGCATATTGGGGACAACACCGACCCCGCTAAAGGAGGGAGCCTCTTGGACTTGAGCAGCACGACTGCCAAACTCGGCTTGCTTCCGCTGAATGTGGATATTACGGATTTGACTAAAATACCCGAAACGTTCAGCCAACGCAAGGGAGACGGCCCGGCAACCGATTTGACCGGCCTGGTAGTCTATAATACGAATGCCGCCCTGGCAGGCGGTGTCGGACTGTATGTCTGGGACGGCGCGAAATGGAACCCGGCGCTCCGTCCGTTGGATCCGGTCATTATTGGAACCTACGGCGCCGGTGATGCTTTTTGTAACAGTGTCGTCTTTAAGCTGACCAAACCGGCGAGCTGGCCGGTTGCGGACTGGGCCGCCTTGTCGGCCGATAATGTGACGGCTAAGCTTGCGGATGCTGCTTATTCCGGTACTTTGATTTACAATTCGGTGGATGACAGTTATTCGTACGATATTCTGGCCACGGCAGCCAGCCAAAATGCGGTGATCACCGTCAGCGGCAGTGTCAACGGGAAAGACTTCGCTCCAAGTAACAAGGTAGTGACAATCAGTAAGAATACGGCCAATACGTTCACCTTGGCCGGTGAAGATTGTTTTGATATTAAGCGTACCGACCCGTCAGAACCGGATTGGAATAAACGTGTACAAGCTGATTTTACAAAGACCTACGATTATACTTTGGGGGGAACAAAAAACTCCCAATACACGATTATCTCAGTGGAATGGAGTGTGTCGGATCTGTTTGGCGCGGTGAAATCATTTACGCCTGCAGCGACCAACACTACACTGGCCAGCAATAAAACGACAATCTTATTTGATGAAAGTAAATTGATCGGCAATCCGCTGATTACTGCCGAAGGTATCCAAGTAGTGATATCGGCTACGGTGATGCTGTCCGGCCCCACGGCTTGCCCCGCTGCGACATATCAACTATCGTGGGTGGTGACGATCAAAGATAGGGATTGCTGCCCGGGGGTGCGAAGTGACGATGGTCGATGCTTCGTGCATGCTGACAAAGCACCGAGCGGGTTCACCCGGGTCAGCCTCGAAACGTTGACCGCAGCAAACCTAGATCCCTCACGCGTGTACGCCGTATATGGTGTAATGTGGTACTACGGCACATTAACGTCGACGGGTTCTTGGGTGAATTGTGGGGATTGCGGCGAGGGCTATCCGCAGGATTGGTTATACCGATTGGCCCAGGCTGACGGGTACAGCACCCAACAGGTGGAACGACATTGCTATGCATACCGGCCAACGACGCCGTGCTGGGACAACATGAAGTACGTGCCTCCCGGCAGTTGGTTCTATAAATAATACGCCGTATGGTTAATTGGTTGCCTTTATGTTAAGTATGTAATTTAGCTTTTAGCTACCTTATGCTCTTTACCGTCATGGGTTGGTTATTCCAACCCTGACGGTTTGAGAAAAAAGGTACTTATAAACGGTTTGATTTTAGGAGGTTTGCCGGATACCTCACTTTTCCATTAACTCTACAAAATCCAATTTAATCACTTCCCAGTGTTTCCCTCTCATACAGATAGGATTAATATCTTCATCCGCTTGTGTAAAGTTTGTCAGATTGCTTATAATAAGATTTTCATCATGGCTGTATGGGTATCTTTCTTCGTTACAAACTTATATTTATAAATACTTATGTGTGTTTTCCTCAACAGTTGGAAGTAGGCCGCGATACTCTTTTACTGCATTTATAACGGTATCCTTGCCATAAAAACGAATAATTTCTTTTATTTCTTGCTCTGAACCCCGTTCAAAAATACGTCGGATAACTGCATTTTTGTTTTTGTCCCAATCAATATTTTCCATCTTTGCATCCCAAAAAACAATGGGATCAATCAAGGACAAATTCGGATGATAATCTTTGGATAATTTCTTTTTCGCTTGTTCAATATCATAGTAGGCCTGCAAAACCATATAGAAACCTTCTTCCATACCCAAGGCTTTCTCTATCTTCAGGGATAAAGCAGGATTCATGCGTCGCCTACCTTTGGTTATGGAAGTTATAAGTTGCGGGTATTCGTTGATGGATAAAGCAAATCGCCCTTTTGTTATCCTCCTTTTCTTTAATTCCCTTTCAAGAATAAAACCCGGATGAATACCCTTAATAATGTCTATCTTTGATTTCATAACCTATTCATTAATTATTCCACATTTCATTACAAAGATAGTAATTAAATGTATATAATCAAATTTGATTAGTAATTATCGGCTTAAAATAATAGTATGCTGTGATAAATTGAATTTAGGGCTGTACCGGATTACACAATTTTTGCTTTTTACAGCAAAAGATGTATCTTTGTATTTGAATTTTTAAAGTAAATATAGTATGGCAACAGTAACAAAACGCAAGAAAGACAACGAATTGCAATGATGCAAACAGAAATATTTTCTTTATCCAACGGGTTGCGGATCATCTATTTACCTTCTGTTTCGCCGGTTTCTTATTGCGGTTTTGCCGTCAATGCCGGTACACGCGATGAAAATGTCCGGCAATTCGGCCTGGCGCATTTTGTTGAACATACACTTTTCAAAGGTACCCGGAAAAGAAAAGCCTGGCATATCCTGAACCGGATGGAAAATGTGGGCGGCGAATTAAATGCCTATACGACCAAAGAAGAGACATTTATCTATTCGATTTGCCTTTCGGAAGACATCGAACGGGCGGTGGAATTGCTTGCGGATTTGGTCTTCCATTCACAGTTTCCGGAAGCGGAGATTGAGAAAGAACGGGAGGTGGTCATCGACGAAATTAATTCGTACAAGGATAATCCTTCCGAATTGATATTCGACGAGTTTGAAGACCTTCTGTTCAAAGGGAGTGAACTCGGTCACAACATTTTAGGGGAAGAAGAAACCCTGAACACCTTCACCTCAGCTTCCTGCCGGGAATTTGTCAATACGTTTTATCATCCGGAAAATATGGTTTTCTTCTTTTACGGGAAAACGCCTTTTAACAAAATCATCCGGCTGGCTACGAAATATTTCCTTGAAAAAGAATCGGTTTCCGTTTCGGAGCGAATCCGGATAACGCCCGGAATTGTTCCTCCGGTCAAAGAAAAAACGGGCAAAGACCTTCACCAGACGCATGCCCTGATTGGCGGCCGCGCATACAGTTACCACGACAACCAACGCATCGGTTTATTCCTTTTAAATAATATGCTGGGCGGCCCGGGCATGAACAGCCGGCTGAATCTCTCCTTGCGGGAAAAATACGGTTTGGTTTACACGGTGGAATCGGGGTTGACTTCTTTTTGCGATACGGGCGTTTTCAGCATTTATTTCGGTTGCGATCACGAATCCCAGGCTAAATGCCTCCAACTCACGTACAAAGAATTAAAGAAATTCAGGGAAGTCCAATTAAGCGCTTCGCAACTCCATGCCGCCGTCAAGCAATTGAAAGGACAATTGGGCGTTTCCAACGATCACCGGGAGAATGTCGCCCTGGGAATGGGCCGGAGTTTCCTGCATTTCAACAAATACGAAAGCTTGCCGGAGGTCTATCAAAAAATAGACGCGCTCACCGCTTCGCAATTGCTGGAAATCGCCAACGCCATCTTTGACGAGCAGGCGCTTTCCCAATTAATCTTTGAATAAAGTCTATAAAAGTCCTCAGTCATTGCGGGCTTGCCTCCGCTCAAACTTTCTGTCATTGCGGGCTTGACCCGCAATCCCCTAAAAATCGTTAATGGCTATTATTCAATAATTTGCATTATTAACCTGAGTTCCAGATAAGAAAACCTCATTTACACCTAATTTTTTCCGAACAGAACAACCTCAGTAGCAATAAGTTACAGATACACGAACCACATTACCTCATTAAAAGCAAGCGCAAATGAGGTAATGAGGTCTGGTTTGTGGGAGAATTATTTGCTACTGAGGTTGTTCTGTTCGGAAAATTAGGTATAAATGAGGTTTTCTTATCCGGAACTCAGGTTATTAGTGCTTAACGGACATCTTGGGATTGCGGGTCAAGCCCGCAATGACAGAAAGTTTGAGCGGAGGCAAGCCCACAATGACAGAGGATTTTTAAAGACTTTCTAATATCCGTTTCAATACCACTTCGCAGGATATTTCGCGGTTGGCCGCTTCCGGAATGACGATTGATTGCGGGCTTTCAATGACCTCGTCCGTGACAATCATGTTGCGGCGAACCGGAAGGCAGTGCATGAAAAACGCATTATTCGTTCCCTGCATCTTCTCCGTATCGACTGTCCAACTGCGGTCTTTGCTCAATATTTGCCCGTAATGTTCATCCTGACAGGCCGACCAGTTTTTGGCATAAATAAAATCCGCTCCCTTGAACGCTTTTTCCTGATTGTATTCGATTGGAGCGCCGCGCACAAACTGCGGATCCAATTCATAGCCTTCGGGATGGGTAATCACAAAATCCACATCGGCTTCATTCATGAAATCGGCAAACGAATTGGGAACGGCCTGCGGCAAAACCCGCGGATGGGGCGCCCAACTTAAAACGACTTTCGGACGCGCCTTGGTCTTGTATTCTTCAATCGTAATCAGATCGGCAAAAGCCTGCAACGGATGGACTATCGCACTCTCCATGCTGAACACCGGCCGCCCGGAAAGTTGGATAAACTGATTGAGTATCTTTTCTTTATAATCGTCCTGCTTGTTCTCGAACTGCGCAAAGGAACGCACGCCGATGACGTCGCAATAAGAACCCATCACGGGAATCGCTTCTAAGATATGCTCGGATTTGTCGCCGTCCATGATGACGCCCCGTTCGGTTTCCAAACGCCAGGCGCCTTGGTTCACATCCAATACCATCGTGTTCATTCCCAAGTTCATAGCCGCTTTTTGCGTACTTAAACGGGTTCGCAAACTGGAGTTGAAAAATACCATCAACAGGGTTTTGTTTTCGCCTAACGCCTTGTAGGCAAAACGGTTTTTCTTTATTTCAAACGCTTCTTTCAACGCAGCATTCAAATCTCCTAAATCTTTTACGCTTGTAAATGTTTTCATTTTCTAATTTGTCCTGAGCCGTTAATAATCCATTTATATGTTGTTAATTCTTCCAGGGCCATGGGGCCGCGGGCATGTAACTTCTGTGTACTGATGCCGATTTCCGCTCCCAAACCGAATTGAGCGCCATCGGTGAAAGCCGTCGAAACATTTTCGTAAATACAGGCGGCATCCACTGTCCGTTGAAACCAGGCGACAGTCGCCGGATTTTCCGAAATGATACACTCGCTGTGTTTGGAACTGTACCGGGCAATGTGCTCTAAAGCTTCTTCCGGATTAGCCACGGTTTGGATGCTCATCTTGTAGTCCAAAAACTCGGTGCCAAAACTTTCTTCGGTAGCCGGTTGCAATAAATCGCCGGGATAAAAGCCGGATAAAGCCGCGAAAGCCTGTTCGTCCGCATAAATGATGACCCGGCTTTCCGCTAATTTCTCGCAGAGGAAAGGTAAATCGTCCAACCGTTCTTCGTGGATAATCAGACAATCCAAGGCATTGCAAACGCTTACGCGCCGCGTTTTGGCATTGTTGATAATCTCCCGGCCGATTTCTTTATTCCCAACTATATCAAAATAAGTATGGCAAATGCCGGCGCCGGTTTCGATAACCGGAATTTTAGCGTTTTCCCTTACAAAACGAATCAGGCTCTGACTGCCGCGCGGAATAATCAAATCGACCATCCCTTCCGCATGCAGCAAAGCGGTGGTCGCTTCCCTTCCGGTCGGAAGTAAGGTGCAACATGCTACGGGAATTTGATGCGCTTCCAATACATCCCGGATGATTTTCACGATCGCCCGGTTGGAATATCCGGCATCGGAGCCGCCTTTCAACATACAGGCATTTCCCGATTTGAAACAAAGCGAAAATACATCCAGGCTCACGTTGGGACGGGCTTCGTAGATAATGCCGATCAGGCCGAACGGCACGCTGATTTTCGTAATTTTCATCCCGTTGGGACGGGTGGTCTCCATCAATATCCGGCCAACAGGAGACGGCAAAGCCGCCACATTTTTCAAATCGGAAACGATACTTTCGATTCGTCCGGCAGTCAATTTTAAGCGGTCGTATTTCGGATCGGACGGATCCATCCGGTCCAAATCTTTTTGATTTTCACTCAACAGGAGGCTGGTTTGAGCCAAAACCGAATCGCCGATAGCGAGCAACACCTTATTTATAGTGTTATTATCTAAAAAGGCAAGCGCTTTTCCCGCCCTTTTGGCTGCTTGAAATTCGTTGTTGTAGTCCATTTTATTCGTTAAAATCGCACTGATTTCCATCTATTTTTGCACAAAAATACAATATTATGGCCGATTTCTTTTTATTTTTGAATAAATAATCTACTTTTGTGCTCTATATTTTAATAAAAACACATAAAAAATTTAATTATTTCAGTATGAAAAGGAAATTTAAAGTAATGGCTGCGGCCACCGTATTAAGTTTTTGCGTTCTTTTTAGCTCATGTATCGGTTCTTTCAATTTGACCCGCAAGGTCTATGCGTGGAACCAATCCGTAGGTGAAAAATGGGTAAACGAATTAGTGTTTCTTGCGATAAACATCATTCCGGTGTACAGTGTAGCGGTATTTATTGATTCGGTTGTGTTGAATTCCATTGAATTCTGGACCGGCGACAATCCTGTATCCGCCGATGTTCAAACGAAACAAATCGAAACTGAAAATGGCCTTTTCACCGTTACGACCGATGCAAACGGACATAAAATTCAAAAAGCCGGTTCTGACGAAATCGTTGAATTCCGTTTTGATAAAGGTGAAAACAGCTGGAGCATGATTGCCGACAATCAAGTAACGCCTTTATTGCAATTTGTGGGAGATAATCAAGCCAATGTTTACTTAGCAGATGGCTCTACAATGACCGTAAGCACGGATCAAGCTGGCGTAACCGCTCTACGTCAAGTAGTTGAAAACAAAGCTTATTTCGCAGCAAAATAAAAGGGAACTAAAAACTAAGAACTAAAAACTAAAAGTTGGCTGACGCCTGTTAGTTACCGCGCTTCGCGCAACTTTTAGTTTTTAGTTCTTAGTTTTTAGTTCCATTACTCGAATTGGTCTGCTATGGCAGCGGCAATTGCTTTGAATTCTTCCGGGGTAAATTGTTTTTTGGGGCTGTTGAAATTAATATCCGATTCGTGTGTAATCGGCACTAAATGAATGTGCGCATGCGGCACTTCCAAACCCATGACCGTGACGCCTATCCTTTTGCAGTCGATCACTTTTTTCAGGGCTTTTGCCACCCGTTTGGAAAACACCATCAGATCGGACAACGTATTGTCATCCAAATCGAAAATATAATCCACTTCTTTTTTCGGAACCACCAGCACGTGTCCTTTGGTTACCGGGTTAATATCTAAGAAAGCAAAAAAATGCTCATCTTCCGCTACCTTATAAGAAGGGATTTCGCCGGCTATGATTTTGCTGAAAATACTCATAAAGATATATCCATTATCTCGAACGACAATACACCCGAAGGAACTTTTATTTCTACTACATCACCTAACTTTTTGCCCATCAAACCTTTGCCGATAGGCGTGCTGACGGAAATCTTGCCGACTTTCAAATTTGCTTCACTTTCCGAGACTAAGGAATAAACCACTTTTTGATTATTCTTCGTGTTCCGGATAGTCACTTTGTTCAAAATCTGCACACTGTCAGTATTGATTTGACTTTCATCAATCAGGCGGGCATTGGAAATTAATGTCTTCAACTGTGCAATTTTGGCCTCTAATATGCCTTGGGCCTCTTTGGCCGCATCATACTCTGCATTTTCGGATAAATCCCCTTTATCTCGGGCCTCCGCTATCTGTCTGGATATAGCGGGACGTTTTTCGGATTCCAAATAGTTCACTTCTTCGAGCAACTTATTGTATCCATCTTTGGTCATGTAACTTATTGCCATAAATTCATTCGTTTAGAAAAATAGATTTCGTTTTTAATAAAAATAAAAAGAATTCCGGTCGAACCTGACCGGAACTCTCTTTTAATACTCTTTTAAGACCCTACAAAAGTAGGTTTCTTTTATGCGAAAGTCAAATTTACGCCTATGTTTTAGAACATAAAATTTAACTTGGTCATTTCAATTGTTTTACAATCTCTTTCTCCAAGGTGCTGTAATCTTCAATCCGCGCGACGATATCACCTTCGCCGGTCCGGATAAAAGCGGTGGGAATGCGGATTACGTTGTACTTTCGAACTATCTGGGAATAAACGGATTGCGGGTCTATCACGGAAATCCAGGGCAAGTTGACAGCCCCGTTTTTCCATAAATGATTGTCGGTATCCAAAGAAACCTGGTAAATTTCCAATCCTCTCGATTTGTATTTATCATAAATTTCCGCTAATTGCATGTTGTGAAGCAGTGAAGCTTCCGTGTTATAGGCGGTGAAATCGACCACTGTCAGTTTTCCTTCGCCGGCTTCCGACAAACGGATTTCTTTTCCGTCCAAAGCCGGAAGCGAAATGTCGTATAAGGTTTTAAAATCGCCTTCTTTCGCTTCAATGGGACGTTCGCCCCGAAGCGCCGCCAAAGCGCCTGTGTATAAATTTTTCAACTGAATGGCCCGGGGAGATTCGGGATAAGTCGTGTTCCAGGCATTGGCCACCGCACCAAACAACTTATTATCGGCTTTGTCGTACAAGTCAAAAATCATCAGGTTATCAATTTGTTGAAACAAGGCGAAATAAGCGACCGGCGACATGAAATCGGCGAGGATATACTCTTTGGCCGCTGTTTTGTACTGATTGATCGCCGCATTGACTCCTTCCATGTATTGATCCATTGATAATTCACCGGCCTCGTATTGCTTTTTCAATGCCGTGTATTTTTGATTGGCGCTCAATTGCAAAAGCGTCAGTTGCTTGATTTTTTGTGATTCGGCCTCCTCGCCGCCCAGGGTATATCCGGTGGCAAAATGCGTTTCATCGGCCGTAACCGTAATGGTTTCCGTGCTGTCGATAGCGAGGTTGATAATCTGGTTTCCCAAACGCAAGCGGTAAAAATCGGGCGTTTGCGGGCGTTCGTGCCGGAATTGGAAAGCGCCGGAACCTAATTGAACCGAATCCAGAACCGTCACCCGGGAAGTTCCCACATTTTCCAGATAGAGGAATTTATCCTTATCGCCCTGTATTTCGCCCGAAATCGTAAACTGTTGTTTCTTCTCGCCGCAAGCGATAAGCAGGCAGCTCAGCAGGCCTATATACAATACACCGGAAAGATTTGTTTTTTTCATATTCGATACAATTGAAATTTGAGTTGCAAAGATATAGTTTTTTAGGTAAATATTTGATGGAATATGACTAAAATAACACACTTAATTGCGGCCCATGATACACTCCGGTAAAGAAACCAAAATCCGGTTCCATATAAAAACCAACAGCATAGCCGATTTCAATATTTTTGGCAAAGCCGATATTAAGTTTTTTGAATGGCGTAACTCCCACACTAAATTTGACAGGAAAAGAGGCGCTGTAAAAGAAAAAATTGTCCGAACTGTATAACGGATAAATACCATCAACAAATCGTTCATCCGGAAGATATTCTACCGTAGGATATTGATCTCTCTGAATGAATTGAGCGAACCCTATTTGCCCCGTCAAATTAACAGACGGTGAAACCGATAAGCAATAACCGGCTAATAAACCGATATTTTGGATATTCATAATGCCGGTCACCTTATCTCCCTTTTGGTAGTGTGTGTCGCTTATCAGGTTTCTATAATATGATAAGTAGTGAAATTCACCTTCGTTAATGTGAGCGCTTACAAAGAAATTTTTTGTAATAAAATAACTTATATCCACTCCGGCATTCCACCCTCCTCCACCTTCTATACCTGCATCTTCAGGTTCATTGTTATAGATAGCTCCCCCATTTAGAAATCCGCCTTGCAAGCTGACTTTCACTCTATGTTCTTGAGAATAAGACAAGATAGAAAATACACACAGCACAAGTAATATAATCTGTTTCATTCTTCCATTAAAATAACCATGTTGAGCACTGATTTTTATTTTTAGTTCTTGAGAATACGAAAATAGCGAAAATCCTATTAAACCAAATATTTATCTATTTTTAAATTAAATGTAAATATAGAAAAAAAAATAAAAACAATTGGATGTTTTTCTCCTCTTTCAAAAAAATTAAGCAATTATTTCAGAAATTATAACCATTCAACAACGGATTTTTAATATATTTGTCCGTTGGTTTGTTATAGTAATATGGAAATAGTCATTATTCTACTTCTTATCCTTTTAAACGGTCTTTTCTCCATGTCGGAGATCGCCGTCATTTCTGCACGCAAAACAAGTTTGAAAACGGAAGCCGGCCACGGAAATAAAGCGGCTCAAACGGCTCTGAACCTTTCTACGCACCCCGATCATTTCCTGTCCACCGTACAGGTAGGCATTACCCTGATCGGGATATTGACCGGATTGTATTCGGGAGATGTCCTGGCTGCCAAATTCAGTCCTCTGTTGGAAAGCTGGGGGGTGGCGCCGAATTTTGCGTACAATCTCTCCAAAGTACTTATTGTCATTTTCGTGACTTACCTTTCCATCGTTTTCGGGGAATTGGTTCCGAAACGAATCGGGTTGAGCGCTGCGGAAAAAATCGCCAAGCTGATTGCACGGCCCATGAATTTTTTATCGCTTATCGCCAGTCCTTTTGTGTGGATTTTGTCCAAAAGCACGACCTTTGTTTCCGATATATTGGGTATCAAAGCAGAGGACAGTAAAGTGACCGAAGAAGAAATCAAATCCATGATACGGGAAGGCACCGAAGACGGTGAAGTCCAGCAAGTGGAACAGGACATCATGGAACGGGTATTTTCCTTGGGCGACCGCGACTTGGAATCGATCATGACGCCCCGGATGGACATCGAATGGATTGACACAGACATGACCAAAGAAGAAATAAAAGCCATCATTTCCAATAATCCGTACAGTAAATTTCCCGTCGGGAAAGATGATTTGGATCATATCGAAGGTTTGGTTTATGTGAAAGATATTTTCAATAACATTGATTCGCCCGATTTCGATATACGGAAAGAAATGCGTCCGGCCCAGTATTTTTATGAAAACATGGAAGTTTATTCGGCTTTGGAACAAATGAAAATCAGCCACAACCATTCGGCGCTTATCATCGACGAATTTGGTGTGGTACAGGGTATTGTCACCTTGAAAGACATTATGGAAGCGATTGTCGGCGAAATTCCCGAACCACATGAAGAACCGGAAATCACCAAGCGTTTCGATGGAACTTTCTTAGTGGACGGACAATGTTCTTTCTACAATTTCCTCAATTATTTCAAATTAGGCGATCTCTATCCCGACAATGACCACAATACGTTGAGTGGACTGATTTTGGAAGAATTAGGCCATATTCCGCATCCGGGAGAAACGATCGAATGGGAAAATTTCAAGATGGAAGTGGTGGATATGGATGGAACGCGGATTGACAAAGTTATTGTATCCCGGTAAAAATTACTTATCTTTGTTTAGAAAAACGAAAAACATAATGAAAAAAACAATCAGCACAGTATTCTTTATTTTTCTTGCAATTGCCAGTTCTTTTGCTTGTACCAATCTGTTAGTAGGGAAAAAAGCTTCCACAGATGGTTCTACCTTCGTTACTTATTCCGCCGATTCGTATGCCCTCTACGGCGAATTGTATCATTGGCCGGCAGCCAAACATGCTCCCGGGACCATGTTGGATGTCTATGAATGGGATACGCATAAATATTTAGGGCAAATTCCGCAAGCGGCCGAAACGTATAATGTCATCGGCAATATGAATGAGCACCAGCTCTGCATCGGTGAAACTACTTTCGGCGGTCGCGAAGAATTGGTCGATACCACAGCGATAATCGATTACGGCAGTTTGATTTACATCACACTTCAACGGGCTAAAACGGCTCGGGAAGCCATCCAAATAATGACTGATTTGGTGGCAACTTACGGTTATTACAGCGAAGGCGAATCTTTTTCCATCGTGGACAAAAACGAAGTCTGGATTCTGGAAATGATTGGAAAAGGTCTTGGAAACAAAGGCGCCGTTTGGGTAGCTGTCCGCATTCCGGACGATTGTATTGCCGCCCATGCCAACCAGTCGCGCATTCACCAATTCCCGTTGAATGACAAAGAAAATTGCATTTACTCGAAAGATGTGATTTCTTTTGCCAAAAAAATGGGCTTCTACCAGGGAGCGGACAAAGATTTCAGTTTTTCAAAAGCCTACAATCCATTGGATTGGGGCGGATTACGCTTTTGCGAAGCCCGCGTCTGGAGTTTTTATAATCAATATACGGACAATGCCAAGCAATGGATACCTTATATATTAGGAGAAAATCCCACGCCCATGCCTTTGTATGTAAAGCCCAATAAACCGTTAGGAGTAAGAGACTTAATGGCGATGATGCGCGACCATTACGAAGGAACGGTTTTTGATCCAACCAACGATTTCGGCGCCGGGCCTTTCCATTCGCCTTACCGTTTCAATCCCCTCGCTTTTGAGGTGGATGGTAAAAAATATGCTTTTGAAAGACCCATTTCCACACAACAAACCGGTTTTGTTTTTGTAGGACAAATGCGGAGCCATCTTCCCGACGAAATCGGAGGCGTATTTTGGTTTGGGGTGGACGATGCCCGTTTCACGGTTTTTACGCCGATGTACCCCTGCATGACCGAAGTGCCGGAATGTTACCGCACAGGCAACGGCGATTTCAATCATTTTTCGTGGACTTCCGCTTTCTGGGTTCACAACTGGGTGGCTAACATGGCGTATGCCCGCTACAATCAAATGATTGTGGATGCAAAAGAAATACAGGACAAACTTGAGTTCCGGTTTTTAGAAAATCAACCGATGATTGAACAATTCGTGCAGGAAAAACTTCTTTCTAATAAGCAGGAATCGGTTACGCTTTTAACGAATTACAGTTGGCAGGTAGCTCAAATCGCTTTGAATGAATGGAAAAGCTTAGGTGAAAAGTTAGTCGTTAAATATATGGACGGGACCGTGAAAAAAGAAAAAAACGGACAATTTATTACGAATGAATACGGCGGATCGCAATATCCCAACCGTCCGATGTTGGATGAAAATTTCTTGCGGGAAGTAGTGAAACAAAAAGGTAGTTGGTTGGAAGAAAAAGAAATAAAGAAATAAAACTGTCATTGCGGGCTTGACCCGCAATCCCCTGATGTCCGTTAATAAAAATTTAACGTTTAGGAGGGGATCCCGTGTCAAGCACGGGATGACAAACATTTAATAGTAGCAAAATAATAAAAATAAATGGAATTATGGAAGATTCAATTTTATTACAACAGGTAAGGACAAAAGCAAATGTATGGTTAAGTGACGATTACGATGTGGAAACACGTAAAGCCGTACAAGATTTACTCGACAAGGAAGACACAAATGATTTAATAGAATCCTTTTACAAAGATTTGGAATTCGGCACGGGAGGCCTTCGCGGCATTATGGGCGCAGGTTCCAACCGGATGAATATTTATACGGTAGGAGCTGCTACCCAGGGCTTGGCCAATTACCTGAAAAAAGAATTTGCCGCTTTGCCGCAAATCAGTGTGGTGATCGGTCACGACTGCCGCAACAACAGCCGCTTGTTTGCCGAAAAATCCGCAGACATCTTTTCCGCCAACGGGATTAAAGTCTATCTGTTCCCGGATTTGCGTCCGACGCCGGAAATCAGTTACGCCATTCGTAAATTGGGTTGCCAAAGCGGGATTTGCCTCACAGCTTCCCACAATCCCAAAGAATACAACGGGTACAAAGCCTATTGGAATGATGGCGCCCAAGTAATCGCTCCGCACGATAAAAACATTATTGCGGAAGTAAATAAAGTATCTTCGGTAAAAGATATAAAATTCAAAGGCAATCCGGCACTGATTGAATTGTTGGACAGTACGATAGATGAAAATTTCATTCGGGATTTGTTGACCGTTTCACTTTCCAAAGAGGCTATCCAGCGTCACAAAGATATTAAGATTGTCTATACGCCTATTCACGGGACAGGTATTACCTTAATACCAAAGGCATTGAAAGCTCTTGGATTTGAAAATATCATCCACGTTCCCGAACAAGATGTGATCAGCGGAAATTTTCCGACGGTGAAATCACCTAATCCCGAAGAAGCAGCCGCCCTGAAAATGGCCGTAGAAAAAGCCATTGAAAGCGGTGCGGATTTAGTGATGGCTTCCGACCCCGATGCAGACCGGGTGGGCGCTGCCGTTCGCAACGAAAAAGGCGAATTTATATTGCTGAACGGCAATCAAACCTTGTTGATTTTCATTTATTACCTGATTACCCGCTGGAAAGAATTGGGCAAATTGGAAGGAAACGAATACGTGGTGAAAACCATTGTTTCGACCGAATTAATTAAGAATGTCGCCAAGAAAAACGGTGTCAAAATGTTTGACTGCTACACCGGTTTCAAATGGATTGCCGATGTGATGCGTCAGAATGAAAACAAGCGGACTTATATCGGCGGCGGCGAAGAAAGTTACGGCTTCCTGGCCGAATATTTTGTCCGGGACAAAGACGCCGTTTCCGCCTGTATGTTGTTGGCCGAAATAGCCGCCTGGGCTGCCGACAACGGGAAAACCGTTTACGAACTGCTTCAGGATATTTACGTGGAATACGGATTTTCAAAAGAAGTCGGCGTTTCCGTTTACAAAGAAGGTAAATCCGGTGCGGAAGAAATCGAAGCGATGATGAAGAATTTCCGCGAAAATCCGATGAAGGAATTGGCCGGTTCGAAAGTCTTTTTCATCAAAGATTTCGCCAAATTAACCGGAACGGATATTGCCGAAAACGAACGGGTTACGTTGGATATGCCAACGACTTCCAATGTGCTTCAATACTTTGCGGAAGACGGTACAAAAGTGTCAATCCGTCCTTCGGGCACAGAGCCGAAGATTAAATTCTATATTGAAGTTCACAGCAAAATCAATGCTCGCGAAGAGCTGGCCGCCGCAGATGCCGCCGCGATTGAGAAAATTGCAGAAGTTAGAAAATCGTTAGGAATATGACCTCTCCCACTAAATTCACCGGTTTTAGTAAAGAAACCTTCCAATTCTTCGCCGATTTGGAAGAAAATAACTACAAACCGTGGTTTGATGAACACAAACCGGTTTATGAATCGGAAGTATTGCAACCGCTGAAGGCTTTGGCGGTTGCATTGACTCCCTCTTTTTATGAAATGGATCCGCAAATGGATCTCCGGCCCAACCGGATGATTTCCCGCATTTACCGGGATATTCGTTTTTCTCCTGATAAAACGCCTTACAAGAAGCATCTATGGATTGCTTTTCAACGGCCTTTCCAAAAACAAACTTCCGATTGGGAATCTTTTCCGGGTTTTTATCTGGAAGTCGGAAAAGAAGGCATCGGTTATGGAATGGGAATGTTTGCGGCTAAAAAGAAAACCATGGACAGCTACCGCGAAAGAGTGGCATACGAACAAGACCATTTCCGGGAAATAACGGCCGGATTGGTTGACAAGCATGGTTTTGAATTAGGTGGAGAAGAATACCTGCGTCCGCTGAAAAATGACTTGGAGGCCTATTTTCAACCTTGGATTCAACGGAAAGGCATTTATGTAACCAAAAGCCTTCCGGTAAGCGATATTCTTTTTTCCGAAAAACTGATTAAACAGATGGAAAAAGAATTTGCTTTGATACGACCACTCTATGACTTTTTTGTAGATGTCTGCGATTGAACCGGATCATTTTTTCATCCTCCCGTTAGAGAAGATCGATACAAATTCCCGTTCTGCTTTATATCAAAAGCGGAATCCGGGAATCGAATTGATTTTGGTAACTTCGGGCTATTTAATCCGGGAATGCAATTTTAATGCTATCCGTATCAATCCCAAAGATATTCATCTCTCTGTCTCTCAACAACCAACTTCTATCAGCGAAACCCGGGGCGAATTGCAAGGTTGGTATTGTCGGTTGGATCACTCTTTTTTAGATCAAATCTATATAAAGGAAGATTTGGAAAATGAAGTAGAATTGATCAGCAGTTTTCTTTACCAATATCCTTTGCGCCTGACCAATAAAGTTTTCCAACGATTATCCGCCAATTTCAGTTCGATGACCCAGTTATACAATGAACGGGAAATTGATTACACTTTGATTCATGCTTATTTGGCAGCATCTATTTATGAAATCAAAAAGATAATGAAGGAAAACAGCTTGGATTTGTATCCGGCCAAAGCGTTTTCCATTACGAAGAAATACAACGACTTATTAGTTTCCAATATAGAGAAAGAGCAAAGCATTGAATTTTATGCCGGTGCATTGAAAATTACGCCCAACCACCTCAACAAATCGGTCAAATCGGTTACGGGAAAAACAGCGATTGCATTGCTCAATGAGATGCGGCTGACGGAAGCCAAATCGCGATTAAAATATACGGAACTATCCATCAGTGAAATAGCTTATCAGTTAGGGTTTGAAGACCAATCGTATTTCAGCCGTTTTTTCAAGAAAGCCACGGGAAACTCGCCGGTAAAATTCCGGAAAATATAAGTTAAACATCTTCTTCCTCTTCCTGTTCTCGTTCTTCTTTACGATCTTGTATCACAAAGTATATGCCACCGACAAAGGCAATCACGGTAACTAATATGTACATAAAAATTGCTCCCATATCATTTCTTCCTTTTATTTTTTACAGGTGGTTCCTTTTGTAAATAAAGGCCCCACCCCATTGTTATTATTGTTACTATTCCGCCACCGCCATAAACCAATCCTTTGTGTACTCCACTAAAGACCGATGAAAGAATTACAGCTGTTACAATATACTTGGCAATATCTATTAGCCATTTTCCTAATTCCTTTTTCATTAAATTTAGATTTACAAAGTTATATTTAAAATGTGAGATAACAAATATTTATCATTAAAAAATGGATGGCACCGAACTTCACAACTCAATGCCATCATTAACTTTAACACCTTCACGCTTGAAGATTACCAAAACTCAAGCAAAGATAAAGCTTGTCTTAGAAGAAATAGGTTATCGTTTTGTTATCTTTGTGTTATTTTTTTGATAAATCCTGAATTGATTGAAAAAGTCAAATTATTTTCTTTCTTGTCCTAATCGAAACATTGATTTTTTCAGACCTTTGCATCCAAAAAGCAAAAACGATGAAAAAAATCCTGTTTATCAGTTTGTTAGGTTTGGCAAACCTGTTGAGTATCTATGCGGAAGAAAAGAGTGCTATTTCACAAGACACCATTCAATCCAAGTATTTGAATGAAGTAATCATTTCAAGTTCTACGAAAGAAACCAATTCATTGAACACCCTGCCGGGTTCAGTTTCTTTTATTACTCCCCAAATGATTGAAGGGCAAAAAATCCTCAACATAAAAGACTTAAGCACAATTATTCCCAATTTTTTTGTGGCTGATTACGGTTCCAAATTTTCGGTTCCGGTGTATATCCGGGGCATCGGGGAAAGAAGTACCGGTCAATCCATTGGTATGTACGTCGATAATATGCCTTATTTGGACAAATCGGTTTTCGATTTTGAATTTATGGATATTTCCCAAATTGAAGTTTTGCGAGGCCCGCAAGGAACACTTTACGGCCGGAATGCCATGAGTGGAATTGTCAATATCGTCACCCGTTCCCCGCTGGATTCGCAGTATGGAAAAATAGCATTGACTGCCGGAAATTACGGATTGTTCCGGGCCAAAGCAGCTGCCTCCGAATTACTTACCAAAAACACAGGCATTTCCATAAGCGGCTATTATGATGGGAATAACGGTTATTTTACCAATCAATTTGACGATAAACAAGCGGATAAATTAAAATCCGCCGGAGCGAGAGTCCGGTTCGACTGGAAACTGAATCCCCATTGGACGGCCCAGTTAATGGCTAATTATGATATTTCCGACCAGGGTGCATTTCCTTACGGGAAATACGAAAACGGCGCGATTTCAAAACCCAATTATAATTCTCCGGGTAGTTATGAGCGGCAAGTGGCCGGAAGCAATTTGAATTTGAATTACAAAAATGACCGGATTATTTTCAATTCCAATACCGCATTCCAGTATTTTGACGATGACATGAAAATGGATGTTGATAATACTCCCAGGGATATTTTCCGGTTAAATCAATTGCAAAACGAAAAATCATGGACGGAAGAATTAACCATTAAATCCAATACGAAAAACAATTATCAATGGTCGTTTGGATTGTTTGGATTTTATACCAATTTGAAAACCGATGTGACAACGACTATGGGTTCAAGTGGAATTGAAACAATTTTGCAATCGAGCTTCGATAAGATTCATGAAAATGCGCCAAAGGCTCCGATAATGACAGTTAAAGATACGGAGATTCCTATCCCGGCTGCATTAAAAACACCTACGTATGGCGGGGCAATCTTTCATCAATCAACTTATAACAACCTTTTTATTGAAGGTTTATCTCTTACGGCAGGCATACGTTTGGATTATGAAAAAGCACAATTGAAGTACAATACCCACATGGATATGAATTTGGCAATGAAGATGGAAACAAGACCCGGTACTTTTATCGAGTTGCCGGATAGTTTGTTATCTACTGCCATCCAAGGTGACCTATCGACCAAGTTTACCGAAGTACTACCTAAGATAGCTTTGAAGTATGAGTTTGATGCTTCTCATTATGTGTATGCTACTGTTTCAAATGGCTATAAAACAGGTGGTTATAATATCCAGAACTTTGCTGATATTATGCAAGGGGAAGTGCGTAAGAAATATGATAAGAACTACCAAACGGCTCCTGTGGATTCTTTGGTTGCGTATAAACCGGAATATTCCTGGAATTATGAAATCGGATTCAAGGGCGAATTGGTAAAAGATTTCCTTTATGCGGAAATCGCCGGTTTTTTCATTGACGTCCGGGATATTCAGATTACGGATTTTGTGGAAAGCGGCCAGGGACGAATCCTGAAAAATGCCGGAAAAGCCCGAAGTGTAGGTTTTGATCTCGGATTAACAGCCCTTCTTACGGATGAATTCCGGGTGAGCGCCAATTATGGTTTTACGCAGGCTACTTTCAAAGATTATACGATAGGAACAGGGGATAATAAAACGGATTATTCGGGAAATCATGTTCCTTTTGCTCCGCAAAATACGCTTTCGGTCAGCGCTGTTTACAATAAACGGTTCACAAATAAATGGATAGACCGCTTCAACATTCAAGCGCAATACAATGCTGCCGGAAAAATTTATTGGACGGAAGCCAACGATGTGGCCCAGGATTTCTACGGATTACTGAACCTCCGGGCCGGAATCAACAAAGGAATATTCGGTGTAAATGTATGGGCCAACAATGTACTAAACACCAAATACACCGCTTTCTATTTTGAAAGCATGAACCAACAATTGGCGCAAGCAGGTAAACCGTTCACATTCGGAGTGGAAGCTACTATTTCTTTCTAAAGATACAGCACCGCTTCCGGCCCCATATTAAACAGCAAGTCAATTATGCTCAAATTGGCCCGGAAGCCGTATTTGCTTTCAAATACCTGATAATAAGGCTTGAAATCTTGGGTGAAAGGCGCTTTCTTCGGATGTATCGCCTCCCGCAAATCCAATGTATCCGAAGATATTTCCGTGATGTATTCGGACGAATAGGAAACAGCCGGGGAAATATCCAGCAATGTGCAAACCAATTCCCTCAATTGTTCGTTGAAATCGAACAAAAAATCAGATTCCTTTTCATAAAAAGGACGGAAATCATCGGCGTAATATTCAAAAAAAGGAGTGGAATTATAGGCGGAAACAATGGCCTGCCAATGCAGATGCCGCCAATTCCCATGTTCGGCTATCCGGATGTCGCGTGTCAGGCATTTGAGCGAATCCGGTTTGACGATCGGAATACTCAACGTCTGCAAACCGTTGGCCGAAGCAATGACACAACGGTTGCGGTACGTTTGTTTGATATAATTATCCTGCTTTTCAATGATTATAGGCTGCGCCCGGTTCAATTGGGTGTAATATTCGACAGGCGCCAGGTAAGCAGTCGTTAAAATCATTGAGCGCTTACGGTTGTAAAGAGACGGTTCCAACGGATTTTTCCATCGAACCAACCGCGGTCTTTGTCAAGTGACATCCAGATTAACAAGGGTTTACCTACGATATGATCTTCCGGAACAAATCCCCAATAGCGGGAATCCAATGAGTTATGACGGTTGTCGCCCATCATGAAATAGTAATCGTATTTGAACGTATAACTGTTGGCCGGAACACCGTTGATATAAATCTTATCTCCATCGCGGCGAAGCGTATTTCCCTCATAATTAACAATGCAACGGGAATACAGAGCCAGATTCTCTTTATTCAAAACAATGGTTTCGCCTTTTTTAGGAATCCAAAGCGGGCCGAAATTATCTCTTGTCCAACCGGTTTCGTAGCCATACGGATAGGTAAAACCATCTGAAAAAGCATCCGATTCGATATGAATCGAACGGGCCCAGCCGCTCTTTTTCAGGAAATCTACTGCTTCCTGAGTCAACGGAACATGATAGACCGGATTGTATTTCCCGCTTTCATTCGGTTGTATCCCCAAAAAATTGAATGCGTCAACCGGATCGGAATATTCATTGATATAATGTTGATCGTCTTTACTTATATCCAATTTACGAAATTGCTTTTCAGAAAACCTATTTCCGGTCGTTTCAATAAAATAATTGAACTGCGCTCTTTTGGGAGTCGGCAATTCTACGCCATCGATATAAATCTGATTGTTGATAATATGCAGCGAATCGCCCGGCATCCCGATACAACGTTTGACATAATTTTCCCTCCGATCCACCGGACGGGCAACGATATCGCCATAATATCTTTTGTCCCGATTCACCTGTTCCCAGCCATTCCTGGCTACAAATTCGTAATAATCCCGGTCTTGACGATACAATGCCACCGTGTCGCCTGCGGGGAAATTAAATACCACAATATCGTTCCTTTTCACATCGCCCAAGCCTTTCAACCGTTTGTAATCACAATGCGGCCAATCGGAATACGATTTGGTATTGAAAAACGGTAAGGTATGATGAGTCAACGGGAAAGCCAAGGGCGTATTTGGAACCCGCGGCCCGTAACTGACTTTGCTGACAAACAAATAATCGCCCACCAACAGCGTTTTTTCCAAGGAGGAAGACGGTATTTTATAATTTTGGAAGATAAAAATATTAATGATATAAACAGCGATCAAGGCAAAGATGATGGCATCCGCCCAATCGGCTATTTTCCGCAAAGACTCATTTTTGGAATGTTTCCAGGCATTCCAGGGTATTACTTTGGAAATGTAAATATCAAAAATCAGCAAAAGACCCGGCAATAACCAATAATTGTTGTCCCATATCACGAACAGCAAATAGATTACTGCGATAATCGCAAATTTAATCCATTGCGATTTAGTTGCCGAAAGTATCCGTTCTTTAACGGTTTGTTTAGTTGTATTATTCATAACTCAAATTCAGATTTTCAACATATCATTCATTGTCAGGAAGCCTGTTTTCCCTTTTACAAATTCAGCGGCCAAAACAGCCCCCAAAGCAAAACCGGTCCGGTCTTTCGCATCGTGTTTGATGCGGATACTGTCGGCAGCCGATTCATAGATAATCTCATGAATACCGGGAACTTCGCCTTCCCTTTTCGAATCAATCAACAAATTGGAGCGGTCTTTCCGGGTGATATTTTCCACAATTCCGTTGGCCAATGTAATCGCGGTTCCGCTGGGCGCATCCAATTTATGAATGTGATGCACTTCTTCCATGCGCACATCGTATTGCGGAAAGCCATTCATTATCTTCGCTAAATATTTATTAACTGCAAAAAAGAGATTGACTCCGATACTGTAATTGGAGGCATAGAAAAATGTCTGCCGGTTTTCCTTGCATTCTTTTTTCACTTCATCCAAATGCTCCAACCAGCCTGTGGTGCCGGCTACTACCGGAATATTCCGTTCAAAACATTTTTGATAGTTGGCAAAAGCTGTTTCCGGGCGGGTAAATTCAATGGCTACTTCTGCTGAGAAAAGAAAATTGGGAGAGTCAAAATCATCCTGGTTATCAATATCGATAACGGATACAATTTCGTGGCCTCTTCCCAAAGCGATTTTTTCTATTTCCCGGCCCATTTTACCGTAGCCGATTAATGCTATTTTCATAAAATACTTCTAATTTTCACGTGCAAATATAAGAATAATACGCAAGTTATTAATCAAATCGCCTTAATTGATCATCACTTTTTTGATTTTATTACAATTATCCAACCGTACAATGTAAATACCGGAACTCAAATCCGGAATCACAGCCTTATGGGATAAGATGCCTGTTTGATAATTTCTCCTCCCCAAAATATCATAAACGGAAATAGAAGTATTTTCAAAATCCGATACCACAATTGTCCTGTCACCGGAAGCGATGGTAAACCCAATCCTATCCGGGGCTTTCAGGGACACCTCGCTGCAATCTTCCACAAAATTGAATGCCGCCGGGAGCGTGTTGGTGTTGGTAGCGGCTCCGATATTTTCGTATCCGACCGCACAATATTTCCCGTTTCCTTTCGCTCCGCTAAAATAAATGCCGTAACGCTGCGTACCCTGGATATGAATCTCTTTCAACAGCAGGTTTTGAATGGATTTAGTGCTGCTGCCGATAAAGATCGCATCATTTTTGGAATTATACAAATCAATATTGTAAATCGTAATATTTTGAAGATCATAATTTGAGGTACTATTGATATGGACAGCGCCCTGCTGATTTCCCCATAAGTCGCCGTTTTCCCCCTTGGTCCCGCTTTTGGCGCCGCCTTTGTAAACGGAAATATCATGAAATTCACTGTAACCGTCATTGCTGAATTCTTTTCCCGGAAAATCGCACGTAACCCGGAAACCGGCTTCCATCGGATCGATAATGACACAATGATGGGCTTTGTTTTCTTTCCCTCCGAAAAAGCCCAGGCTGGAAGCCCGCCAATTATTTTCGGCAACACAATAGCGAAACGTATTGTTTTCACACATTTTAGCGCCACGCGACCAGGTAGCGATATCATCATCACCATTGTTGCGGAAACTGCAATGTTCAACCACGGAATTTTTACTGCCGTAAGACAGGTTGATGCCATCCGCATAATTATTACGGAAACGGCAATCCGATACCGTCAGATTACTGGCTTCGTCAATCCAGCCGCCACATTCAAAATGTTCGGCCCAAACGTTTTTCACAATGGAATTGGAACCGAAACTACCCATCAATCCTTTCCCGACCTGGTAACTGTCGTTATTGTTATAATACCTTTTGTTATTGACGGTATTAAGGAATAAACCGTCCAAAACAATATTGCTTTGATAAGTCTCAATTCCCCGTCTATTGTAAGTCGCTCTATCATCGGAAGAAGCTGTAAAATAAATTTCGGTGTACCACATTCCGGCTCCGATCAATTTGGTGTTACTTCCGTTAATAGTAATTTTTGTATCCACATCGTATTTTCCTGCCGGAATAAAAATGGTTTTCCCGGTATTTTTGGAAATAAAAGAAGGAAGCGTCCCTTCGGAAGGCGAATATTCGACCTTGTTATCATCCGGAAGCGAACCGAAAGTAACCGGCGCCGGAACTTCTTCCAATTCAACAAAATCAATTGTATAAGCCGTATCATTCTCATCTGTTTTCACTAATTTAAATGTAGCGCCTGCCGGAATTTTAGTTGCTAATTTTACATGTGTTTCGTCAAAACGCATACGGGGAAATTTAGTACTTGCATCAGGCGTATTATCCGGATAAGGATTTTGCATACTTTTCAGGAAATATTGCCAGGCCCAATAGGAATTAAGCGTTATATCCCTGACATATTCGTCATTTACATAAAGCGCCAGCGTACCCCCGGTTCCCGTTCCTTCCGCATTGTCGGGAATGGAGAAGCGGATAACCAGTCCATCGGCCGCCGCATCGTTTGTCCATTGCACGTAGGAATCTTTGGCAACCAATTGCGTAGCTATCTGATTGGAGGCTTCGCTTTGGAGTTCCGTTTGAATATAAGTAGGTTCAAGGATGATTCCGTTAGTCGCACATTTTTCCGGTTCCGCCTCATACCGTTTATATGGACGGTTGTAATAGCCTCTTTCTCTTTCGTCATCCGGAAACAAAATGCTTTGCGCAAATGTTTCATAAGAGGAGAGGATGGAAAAGAGAAGGAAAAGGAAATGTCTTTTTTTCATGATATCTGACTATTTATGAAATGAGTGCGTAAATGTATAAATTAATTTGCAATTTTTAGAATAATTATAATTAACTTTATCAAATTTATCAAATAACTGATTTTTTTAAATTAATTTTTATGGAAGCAGACAAAAAACTTACTACGCAAGCGGGCGCTCCCGTTGCAGACAATCAAAACATCCAGACAGCCGGGCCGCACGGTCCCGCATTGATGCAAAACGCATGGGCGATGGAAAAATTGGCTCATTTCAATCGCGAACGGATACCCGAACGCATTGTGCATGCCAAAGGAAGTGGTGCCCACGGTACACTCACTATTACTCAGGATATTACGCCTTACACCAAGGCGGCTATCTTTAGTAAAATCGGTAAACAGACACCGCTTTTCATCCGTATTTCAACTGTTGCCGGCGAACGGGGCGCTGCCGATACCGAACGGGATGTCCGTGGATTTGCCATTAAATTTTATACGGAAGAAGGCAACTGGGACTTGGTAGGAAACAATACCCCGGTATTCTTTATCCGCGATCCGTTGAAATTCCCCGATTTTATCCATACGCAAAAACGTGATCCGCAAACCAATCTCCGCAGCGCTACGGCCATGTGGGATTTTTGGGGCCGGACGCCCGAATCATTGCACCAGGTAATGATCTTGATGAGCGACCGCGGCATTCCGGCCAATCTCCGGCAAATGCACGGTTTCGGAAGCCATACGTTCAGTTTTATCAACAATAAAAATGAACGTTTCTGGGTAAAATTCCATTTCAAAACCCAACAGGGCATTGCCAATCTCACGAATGCCGAAGCAGAAGAAATTGTCGGGAAAGACCGTGAAGCTTCCCAACGCGATTTGTTTGAACACATCCAAAACGGCGATTTTCCCCGCTGGACGATGTATGTGCAAATCATGCCGGAAGCAGAAGCAAAAACCTACCGCTTCAACCCGTTCGACCTGAGCAAAGTATGGCTTCACAAAGACTATCCTTTGATAGAAGTAGGAGTGATGGAACTCAACCGCAATCCGGAAAACTATTTTGCCGAAGTGGAACAAGCCGCTTTCGCTCCGACCAACGTAGTGCCCGGCATTAGCTGGTCGCCGGATAAAATGTTGCAGGGACGGCTCTTTGCCTATACCGATGCACAGCGTTACCGCTTGGGAGTCAATTTTGACAGCCTGCCGATAAACACGCCGCATTGTCCGGTGCACAATTACCACCGCGACGGACACATGCGTTTTGACGGCAACGGCGGCGGATCGGCCAACTACGAGCCAAACAGTTTTCATGGCCCTGTAGAAGACAAAACAAAGAATGATCCCCCTTTGACGCTGGAAGGCGACGCTTTCAATTATGACGCCCGTGTGGACAAAGATTATTATACCCAGCCGGGTCTGCTTTATCGCTTGGTGCCGGAAGAAGAAAAAGTGCGGATTGCCTCCAATGTGGCGACAGCCATGGACGGAGCTCCGGAAGACATCCAAGTGCGGGCCATTGCCCGCTTCTACCAGGCCGACGAACGATGTGGCGCCGACATTGCGGCTCATTTGGGAATTGATGTTTCCAAAATCAAAGAAGAAGTGAAGCGCCAACAGGCCGAATAAATTACTTTCTAAAAAAGGGGCTTTTTAAAAAAGCCCCTTTTTTACTTGATATACCATTTCAATTTTTACTTACGGCACAACGACATGGTTGCGGTAACCCCGTCTTGGGATACTGTTTTTGTTGTATTGTTCGATCTAGTCCACACGATAGCAGTGTTCTGCTCGTAATACAGGCGGATTGTTTGTACATTTGGGTCAGTCGATCCGCCGTATGGGGACAGCGCCAGCTTATCAGCCGCCGGCCAGTTGGCCCAATCTTTAGGGGATTTAGGGGTATTTCTATGTAAAGTGTAACATATGTTTGTTGAAACATATTTGACTTGTTCTGCATGTCTGTAGAATTTATGCCTCCAAGTCCCCAAGAAGCGGTTATTTAAAATAAAAAAACGTGGGACTTAATTTTATCTGTTCTAGAGGCCTTAGACTGCCCGAATCAACAAGAGTAATATCTTTTTTCATAATATCCAAGAAATTACCAAAAATTAACGAAAATGCGATAAAGAATAGGCTAACTTTGCTGTTCGTTTATAAATAATTACGACTGTAGGCATAATAAGTATGAAAGGAAAGACAGGTATTCAATTGTATAGTGTGAAAGACACCTTGGAAAAAGCGCCGGTGGAAAGTCTGGAAAAACTTTCCGATATCGGATATTCGTCCGTGGAAGCGTATGGCTATCAGGGCGATACGTTTGTGGGTTATACGCTGAAAGAATTTAGTAAAATCTTGAATGACTTGGGGATGACTTTGTCCGGTTCACATACCCGTTCGGGAATTTTACCCGAAAACATCAATGACCCGCAATGGGATTTCTGGAAAAAATGCGCTACCGGAATTAAATCCGGAGGAGGTCAATGGGCCGTGCAGGCTTTTTTCCCGGGTGCGCATAACTTAGACGACCTGAAAAGATTGGCCGACCATTTCAACCGCTGCGGAGAAGTGTGCGGAAAACAAGGCGCTAAATTCGGAATGCATAACCACAGCGCGGAGTTTGGCGTGATAGACGGCGTCATTATTTATGATTTCCTGTTGCAAAATACCGACCCTTCCTTGGTTCATTTCCAATTGGATACGGGACATGCACTGGAATCCGGAGCCGATTGCGCCGGATATTTCCAAAAATATCCCGGACGTTTTCCCCTCTGGCATGCTTCTGATTTCAATGTACAACAAAAAGAAGTGGTCGAACTGGGAAAAGGCGATGTCAATTACGCAAAATTGTTTGAGTTGGAAAAACTATCCGGATTGGAAGTGCTGACCATTGAACAAGAAACAGGAAGCGACCGCTACGAATCGTGCCGCATTGATTTTGATTATATGAAACAATTCACCCGACTTTGAGATATTCACCCGATTTGACTTCTATCGGAATGATTTCCATAGTATCTAACGCGAATTGTTCGTCAATCATAGTCATTTGCTGCATCACGGTTAAAGTGGAAACTACTTAAATCAATATGAATGTCTTTCGTGATGGATTGGATTTCTTGCAAGCGTTTGGTTCTGCGTTGCTATTTATTTGTACAACGACAGTTTCCATCGTGAAATAATTATTATTTACATGTTTTTAGCTTATTTATGCTCATTTTATCTGTTTTTTCCACTTTGTCAATGCCCACAATCCGGTTGATAATTTGACTGTAGAACAGTTGCAAGCTATATATTCCGGCGAAATTACGAATTGGAAAGACGTGGGAGGCAATATGGTATTTATCCGGATTTGGAAACAATCAAAAATGACAAATATCCGTTGTCTTCGCAATTCTTTGCTGTCACATTATCAGATAATGAGAAACCGAATGTCTTGAAATTGTTGGATTGGATTATTTCGGAGCAAGGTCAACAGTTGATTGAAAAAAAAGCCGGTGTGTTTTATTTCTCCAACATAATTAAAACCCTTTCCTAATCGTTAACGGGTTTATACTTTACTAAAAGTGGCGCAAAGGTAATACTGTTTTTATAATAAGATTAGTATTAAAACAATTTACTATATTTGTATTTCAAATAGGAGCAAGCATATTCTGATACTTTATGAAGATTAAATTACTAATTGTCTTAATACTAATCTCCACATTGGCCGCTTATCCGGCTAATGTGAAATTTTACAGCATCAACACGATGTATGGTATTTCCATGCGGGAAATGGCATCGGTATGCTCGGACGATAACGGATTTATTTGGGCTTCCTCCAAAACCGGGATTATAAGACT
>JAISKT010000023.1 GCA_031261295.1 Candidatus Symbiothrix sp.
TCTGTTCAAGATGCTGGAATTTGCCATGGAAGCGCTGGAATAGCATTAATATATCGCAGAATGTTTCTTGAAACTTGTCGTAATGAATTTAAAGATACAACCTCCTATTGGATACAACAAACATTGAATTTTTCTTGCTTTGAAGATGGTTTAGCAGGATACAAGACATGGGAAAAAGATGGGTGGAAATGCAGTTATTCCCTTTTAGAAGGAATATCCGGGATAGGGCTTGTGCTATTATCGTATTTGGAGAATAGTCAACAAACTTGGGATGAAATCTTTTTATTATCATAAAACTAAGCGTGTTATTAATTTATGTATTATTTTAAAATTTAGAATGCAATGAAAAAGTTAAAAAAACTTGTATTAAACAAAGAGGTAGTTTCCATTTTAGCTGGAAATGAAATGAATTTGGTAAAAGGAGGGACTTATACTGGTGGCACTGGTACTGGTGGCGGAGCTGCAACTGGACCTGGGTGCGATACTACTCCTTTAGCTACCTGTGGGTGTACTGGTGGTTGCGGTCCGACAGGAGGAGTGTACTTGTCCGCATGTTATCCAGCTTGTACCAACGCTGGTGGTGGTGCCGGTCCCACTGATCCTGGTACGAATCCATACACAAACAATGCATCATGTCTTTATGCGTGCACACGCTGATATGTCTTGGGTTCATATTCTCTCATGTAACACTGAAAAATGTTATATGAGAGAATAGTATGATTATAATGCAGGAACGAAGATACATCCTAACCTAAAGTTCAATAAAAAGAAAAAAATCATGTACAATGTATTAAATTCATTTTTTATCCGATCGCCCCATCTATCTATTAAAGAATTAAAAGAAAAATTGTTCGAAGCAAAAATTCTGAGTCCATGTGTCCAAGAGGCTATTTATATAGCCTCTCCTGTTTTATATACTGAACTGCAAAAATATTTAGCGGGAGCGATTACAAATACAGATGAGAGACAAAGAATAGAATCATCTTTATATAGGTATATCAACAGAATGTCATCCCGTTGCACTCCGTTCGGATTATTTGCAGGATGTTCAACGGGTTCTATTGTCGGTGATAATACCACTATTGTACTAAAAGATTATAATCGTTGTACCCGGTTGGATATGTATTTTTTATGTACGCTATCCCAAGAATTATCGAAACTATCCGAAATCAGGGAGAAAATAAAGTATTATCCGAATACTACTTTGTACCCGATGGGAAAGAAGTACCGGTATATAGAGTACCAATACAAAAATTCCGGAAGAATTCACCGGGTATCGTCTGTGGAGCGCTCCGGTTATTTGTATGCTATTTTAAAAAAAGCACGAAAGGGAGTAAGGCTAAACGAAATTATGGACTTCTTAGTTGAAAATGGAATTGACAGAGAAGAATGTTTAGCATTTATTGAAGAATTAATTGATTCTCAAATTATAGTCAACGAATTAAGTCCTTCAGTTACCGGAGATGATTATTTCGCTTTGCTCATTCATATTTTGGAGGAATTGCACATCAATGAAGTCTTTTTATCCTCTCTCAAAGAAATCCAAGCAATACTTCATCAATTGGATTTCGAACAAAAAAATAATATTGAGCTGTATCAAAATATTATTCAAAAAATCGAAGAAATCAAGATACCTTACGAAGAAAATTTTCTATTTCAGGTCGATATAACAAGAAATGTCGCTTCTGCAACCTTAGGTAAGGACATTATAAATGAACTTCAATCGGCGATGGTCTTCCTGAATAAAATTACTTCCAGAACAAAAAATGAAACGCTATATCAATTTCAACAGGCTTTCTATAGCCGCTATGAAGACCAAGAGATACCTTTGATGGAAGCTTTAGATCCGGAAATCGGTATCGGATACCCGGTAAATAAAAGCTCAGGGAACCTTTCACCTTTGTTGGAAAATTTCTATATCCCAGGTCAGGTAAATCAAGGGATGATGAGTTTTCAGCCGGATGTTTTCCTGTCCCTTTTATTTAAAAAGACATTGGAGGTTTTGAAACAAAACGAAAAAGAAGTTGTTCTTAGCGATGAGGATGTAAAAAAATTTACGGCCTCTTGGGATGATTTACCGCCAACTATGTATTCCATGTTTGAAATACTAAAACAGGGTTCCGATCAGTTGTTACTTCATCTGACCGGATTTTCCGGTGCCAGTGGAGCAAATCTGTTTGCCCGTTTTGCTCATATCGATGAGAAGATGAATGAAATGGTGAATGAAATAGCAGCCAAAGAACAGGAATTGATGCCGGACATTCTCCTGGCGGAAATAGCCCATTTACCTGATTCAAGAGTGGGAAATATTCTTTCTCGTCCACATATCCGTGATTATGAAATTTTGTATCTGGCCAATTCGGATTTACCGGAAAACCGGCTTATTTATATGTCGGATTTATTCTTATCCATTCGACAAGGAAGAATTTTTTTGCGTTCAAAAAAATTAAATAAGGAAATCGTTCCACGATTAACCAATGCTCACAATTTCAGAAATAATTTAATGCCTGTTTACCGGTTTCTTTGTGATATGCAGCAGCAACAAGGGAGAGTAGGTTTGTTTTTCAACTGGGGATATTTGAATAACGAATTGAATTTTTTACCCCGTGTACGATACAAGAATACGATACTTTCTTTAGCCACATGGAAAGTAAAAACGGAAGAAATAAAACATTTGTTTGCAATAAAGGAGAAAGAGAAATTACTTGTTGAAACAAAAAAATGGAGGGAAAAATATCCGCTTCCACAAAAAATGTTATTACAAGATGGAGACAATGAACTATTGGTTGATTGGGAAGATATACGAAGCATCCAAGCCTTGTTTTCCATTATCAAGAAAAGAGAGATGATAATTTTAACAGAATTTCTGTATGATCCTGAAAATTCTATAGTTAAGGATAATAACGGAAATCCTTATCTAAACGAATGTATAGTTGCTTTTTATAAAGACAAAAAAAATGAATAAAATTCATAGAACTTTTATGCCGGGAAGTCAATGGGTGTATATCAAACTCTATACAGGAGAAAAAACGGCAGATGATCTATTAATCAAAGTAATTTCTCCGGTCATTAAACAATTACAAAAAGCGCAATATATAGAAAAATGGTTTTTTATCCGGTATGCAGATCCCGATTTTCATCTTCGAATTCGATTATTGATCTATAATTCTCAACACATTGGCGAAATAATTCATCTATTGTATCAAAAATTAGGTAAATGGAATCAGGATCGTCTGTTATGGAAAGTACAATTGGATACTTATAACCGGGAACTGGAACGTTACAATAAGCATTTGATTGAAGAAGCGGAATCTGTTTTTTATGCAGATAGTGAATGTATTTTATCCATTATAAAAAATTTAAATGGTAATGCAAATTACCGTTGGATGATTGCGTTAAAGCTAATCAATGAACTGTTATCCGATTTTAGTCTGAATATCGAAGAAAAACAAAAATTGGTGGAAAATGTAAGTAAATCCTATAAAACCGAATTTGGATTTAATGATTATAATTCAAAACAATTCAATACTAAATTCAGAGAAAACAAAAAAATTGTTGAATCTGTATTGAACAATGTTTTTAACGAACAAGAATTTATTTCATTAGTTCAACCTATCAAAAAACGTACGAAACAATTAATACCCGTTTTCGAGCAGATCAAAATAAAGTCAAGAAAAGGCAGTAATGTGAATGAATTATTGAAAAGCTACTTACACATGACGTTAAACCGACTTTTTTGTTCAAATAATCGCCAGCATGAATTGATTTTGTATGATTTTATGTTCCGGTATTATGCCAGTGAAATTGCGAAAGAAAAGTATAATAAAAAGTGAAGTTGATGAAAATAAAATCTTTCCCACATTATGTACAACTCGATTCCATGGACTGTGGTCCTACTTGTTTACGCATGGTTGCCAAGCATTATGGTCGTAGTTATACCCCGCAGAACTTGCGGGAAAAATGCTTTATCACTCGAGAAGGAGTTTCCATGCTTGGAATCAGCGATGCTGCGGAAAGTATTGGTATGCATACACAAGGAGTTAAGATTACTTTCGAACAATTAGTTGACAATCTTCCTCTACCTTGTATTCTGCACTGGAATCAAAATCATTTTATAGTATGTTACAGCATTAATAGAAAGAAGTCCGGTTTACTTCGTTCCTTTACCAATGACGATTATGAGATTAAAATTGCTGACCCTGCAGGGGAAAAATATACGATGAACCGGGAGGAATTTTGCCGATGCTGGTATAGTTCTAAAAATGAAGGAAAAGATATCGGAACCGCCTTGGTACTTGCACCATCACCCGATTTTTATGACTACGAAGATGACCATGAAAAACAGGAAAAAAACTTAAGCTATTTCTTTCGATACCTGTTACCATACAAGTCGCAGTATGTTCAAATTATTATTGGAATGATATTGGGTAGTATCCTCTCCCTGATTTTCCCTTTTCTTACACAGGCGGTTGTTGATCAAGGCATCGGCAACAATAACCTGAGTTTTATCACCCTAATACTGATTGCCCAATTGGTACTATCCATCACTCAAATTGGCATGGGATTCATCCAAAGTTGGATTATCTTGCATACTAATACTCGGATCAGTATCTCCCTGATTTCAGATTTTCTAACGAAACTAATGAAATTACATATTCGGTTCTTCGATGCTAAAAATATCGGTGATATCTTGCAGCGTATCGGTGACCACGGGCGTATCCAAGGCTTCCTGTCTGGAACCACACTGTCCATTCTGTTTTCTTTCGCCAATTTTTTTATCTTCGCTTTCATTTTAGCGTATTACAATTTAACGATTTTGTTAGTTTTCCTTGCAGGAAATATCCTGCATGTTGTATGGGTTCTCTCATTTATGCGTTATCGACGCAAACTGGATTTTAAACGTTTTACACAGTCGTCCGCCAACCAGAGTAATATGGTACAACTTATCACCGGCATGCAGGAAATCAAGCTTAACAACTGCGAAAGGCAGCAGAGATGGAAATGGGAACGCATCCAAGTGAAACTGTTCAAAATCAGTGTTCAGGGGATGGCGTTGGGACAATACCAGCAAATCGGATCAATTTTTTTCGGACAAACCACGGGGTTGTTTATTTCGTTTCTTTCAGCGAAAGCAGTAGTGGATGGAAACATTACATTGGGCATGATGATGTCAATCAGCTACATTATTGGTCAGCTTTCCGGACCAATTGGACAAGTGATCGCTTTTGCTCAATCCTTACAAGATGCTAAAATCAGTTTGGAACGGTTAAATGAAGTTCATAATAAAGAAGACGAAGAGCAAACCATTGAGAGCAAAATCAATTTTATTCCTGAAAATAAAACTATATGTTTGGAAAATATTTATTTTAGTTATGATGGGGCAGATCGTAATTATGTCCTTGAAAATTTGAGTTTGAAAATTCCCCGGAACAAGATAACAGCTATTGTTGGATCCAGTGGAAGCGGAAAGACAACTATTATAAAACTATTATTGGGATTTTATCCGCCGAATAAAGGAAAAATTACCTTGGATAATATCTCGTTGGATGAAATCAATCCTCATGTATGGCGACAAAAAACAGGAGCTGTAATGCAGGACGGTTTTATCTTTTCCGATACCATTGCCAACAATATTGCAGTTGGAGTAGATGAAATTGATAAAGAACGCTTGTTATATGCTGTAAAAACTGCTAATATCAAAGAATTTATCGAATCACTCCCGTTGAAATACAATTCTAAAATCGGTATGGAAGGAAATGGTATCAGCCAAGGACAACGTCAACGACTGCTGATTGCCCGCGCTATATATAAAAATCCGGAATTTCTTTTCTTAGATGAAGCAACAAATGCACTCGATGCTAACAACGAGCGCAATATTCTTGAAAATTTAAGCCAATTCTATCAAGGAAAAACCGTGGTAATTGTTGCCCACCGTTTGAGTACGGTTCAGAATGCAGATAACATCATCGTCCTTGAAAAAGGGAAATTGGTAGAGGAAGGTACGCATAAAGTACTTACAGAAAGGAAAGGAGCTTATTATGCCTTAGTAAAGAATCAATTGGAACTGGGAAACTAAAATTATGAAGTAAAAGTCAATGTAAGCGAATAAAAAATATGAGGGGAGAATGACTGAAGAAAATAAAATAGAACTACGTAGCGAGGAATTTCAAGAAGTACTTGGTAGTGTTCCTTCATGGATACTTCGATGGGGAATTACTATATTGGCCGTTGTCATTGTTATTTTATTGATTGGAAGCGCCATTATCAAATATCCAGATGTTATTCCGGCACAAGTTGTCTTGACAAGTTCTACTCCTCCGGCGGCAATTGTTGCACATGCTTCGGGTAAAATCAAACAATTGTATGTAAGGGATAATCAGGAAATAAAAAGTGGCGACTATATTTACTGCTCAACGCATTGAAAAACACATACCGACCGAATCTATCGTACTCCCGGGTGCATGTATCATTTGTCACACTCGCGTGACATGATAGGAAAGGCAAATAGTTATTAAAAAAAAATTCTCCATGCAACGTTTTTCCGTTTTATTCCATCTATATAATATAAAATCTAATATAATATAGAAAAATTTACATGAAAACAAAATTACGTCTTGCGAGTGTTTTCCTGATGCTGTCGGGAATATTTATTTTGAGTACCTCGTTTTCGGATTCTTCTACCAAAAATTGGGAGTATGTTCCGGTATTTATGAAACGTGCCGACCTCGAACAATCGGTTTCCTATCAATCTACTGTCAGAGAAATGGAAAATCCGGGTAAAATTTATTACAAATCACCGTATATTTATATCAATGAGCGATATAAAGGTGTGCATGTGATTAATAATTCCGATCCTTACCATCCTGTGAAAGAAGGATTTATTGTGGCTCCGGGATGTATCGACATGGCGGTGAAAGGCAATATTCTCTATTTGGACAATGCGGTCGATTTGGTGGCTTTTAATTTAAGCACCAAACAGGTGACCAAACGTATCCAAAATGTATTTCCGGAACCGGTGTCACCCGATAATCGATTTTATTACGGTAGTAATCGGGGCGACTATATCTTAGTCGGTTGGAAGAAAAATCCTAATAAAAACTAATCCGTTATGAAACAGTTGACTAAACTTTTGTTTGCAACGCTTCTGATGATGGCAGCAGTTGCTTGTTCCGAAGGAGGAGAATCGGTTGGCGATTCCGGAAGTGCATCCGGTCAGGGAGGATCGATGGCGCGTTTTACCATTAGCGGCGATTATATGTACACGGTGGACAACCGTACTCTGAAAATGTTCAACTTGTCGCAACCGGATCAACCGGAATATTTGGAACGCAAGGATCAAAATCTCAATTTGGGTATAGAAACGATTTTCAGCAAGGATACTTTGCTTTTTATCGGAACGCAGGATGGGATGTACATATACAATGTGGTGCGCCCCGAATTTCCGCAACAATTGTCTTTCGTATCGCATATCCGCAGTTGCGACCCGGTCGTGGCATCCGGGAATTATGCGTATGTGACCTTGAATTCCGAAAGCGCCTGGTGCGGAAATGCTTCCAATGTTTTGGATATCTATGATGTATCGGATCCCCGGAAACCGGAATTGAAAGTGACGGAAAATCTCAATTATCCGAAAGGATTAGGTCTCGACGGCAATAAATTATTTGTTTGTGTCCGGTTGGATATTAAGGTGTATGATGTGAGTGACCCGTTGAAGCCTGTCTGGATGGATGATTTGACACATATACCGGAAGCACAGGACATGAAACCGTATGATGTCATTCCTGTTGACGGATTGCTGCTGACTTCTGCGGATAAAGGCTTGTATCAATTTGA
>JAISKT010000076.1 GCA_031261295.1 Candidatus Symbiothrix sp.
TGCGTTCCGGGCTTGCCGATTCTACATTCCAAGGATTTGATTAATTGGCAAATCGTTAATTATGCGTTACGCGATTTGAATATGGAAGGAGTCGAGCCGAATGATTTCTTTGATAAACCGCAACACGGGAAAGGTGTTTGGGCGCCTTGCATCCGTTACCACAACGGTGAATACCTGATATATTGGGGTGACCCCGATTTTGGCATTTATGTAGTGAAATGGAAAGACGGTTGGTTGGTAATGGGAATAAATGAGAAGGATTATTGCGGTGAGCCGGTTCTTACGTATAAAAAAACGAATGTAGGCACGGTTTATCCGATAGAAACACCCGTGGAAAGTGATAAATTTAATACGGCAAATTTAGGTTTGCAATGGCCGATAGTTTAAACCGGTAATGAATCCTATAAACAAATTATCCTGAATGCTGCCGATACATTGGCGACCTTATTCAATCCCAAAGTGGGAACGATACTTTCCTGGCCAAGGGAAGTCGAAAATAGAGGCTGGCCGCACAACACGATTATTGACAATATGATTAATCTGGAAGAGAAAACGCTAACAATCTAATTTGCTGATTATTAACGTTTTTCAAAGTACACCCGAAGGGAATCGAACCCTTATCTTAGGTACCGGAAACCTACATTCTATCCATTGAACTACAGGTGCATATCTATTTTGCTTCTATACAAAGCCGAAAAATACGGCTGCAAAGATAGTGCAAATTCAGTAAACAGGCAAATTTTATTCTATAGAAAACAAATTATTTTAATCCGGACGAAAACAGTTAAAAACTATTAATTTTCTAAAATAATCTACGTAATATTTGTTTGTTCTACGTAAATTACGTAGATTTGCGTATTGAAAGTAGATTAAATTAGAAGAAAATGGAACAATTAACACCGCAGGAAGAGCAATTGATGCTGTATGTTTGGCAACAGGGAAAAGGTTTTGTGAAAGATTACCGGGAACTGTATCCCGATCCGAAACCGCCTTATACGACCGTAGCCACCATCATGAAAAAGTTAGAAAACAAAGGATATGTGTCTTCCAAGTTGTACGGAAATACCTACGAATACCGCCCGAAAATCAAATCTGAGAAGTATAAAAGCCAATATGCGTCCGGGATTGTGAACCGGTTTTTTGAAAATTCGTATAAGGAAATGGTCAGTTTTTTCGCACGGGAAGAAAAACTGTCGGAACAGGATTTGGAAGATATTATTCATCTGATTAAAAACCATAAATAACTATTTGTATGGAATTTATAGTTTATCTTTTAAAGGTTAATATAGCGATTATCTTGTTTTACGGTTTTTACCGTTTGTTCTTTCAACAAGATACCTTTTTTCAATGGAAGCGCGCGGCCTTGCTTTCGATTCTCTTTATTTCGTTCCTGTATCCTTTTGGAAATTATCCGGTTGCGCAACAATTGATAACCCATCGCAGCGATCTCCTGTCTTATACTTTGCCGGAACTGATTATTGGAGGAGGGCAAACGGATAATCCCGCTTCTATCGGACAATATTTTCCGCAATTGCTTTTTCTGATTTATGCTTTGGCGGCTTTTATATTATTCCTCCGGATTCTTATCCAATTGGGTATTTTATTTTATAAAATAAGACGGACTACGCCGGTCAACTTATTTGGACAAACCGTTTACGAAAGTCCGGGACTGAAAACGCCGTTTTCTTTTTTCAATTGGATTGTGCTGGATCCGCAACAATATTCGGATAATGAATTGAAAGAAATCCTTTGGCATGAAGAAACGCATGTCAGACAAGGGCATTCCGTAGATACGGTTTTTTCCGAAATACTGTGCGCATTTTGTTGGTTCAATCCTTTTATCTGGTTGATAAAAAGGGAAATACGAATGAATCTGGAGTTCCTGGCCGACCGTTCCGTGTTGTCGGCGGGATGTGAAGCAGAACATTACCAGTTTCATCTTTTACGATTATCTTATCACAAGGCTATAGCAAATTTTTCAAATAATTTCAATGTATCACCTCTAAAAAAACGAATTTTTATGATGAACAAGAAGCAAACATCGAATGCAAACCTGTTGAAATATGCTTTATTATTGCCCGTAGTGGCCGTTCTCGTATTTTTCAACAGTAGCCTGAATGTCCGGGGACAAGAGACTCCGCCACTCGAAAAAAATGTTGAACCGGCGGTTGTACCGGAAAAGAAAATCTATTCCCATGTAGATACGCCACCGTCATTTCCGGGAGGAGAAGCCGGACTTATGGAATGGTTGGCAAACAATATCCGTTATCCGGAAGAAATGGCCAAAAAAGGAACAGAAGGTCGTGTGATTGTTCACTTTGTCGTAGATGAAACCGGCGCCATAACAGATGCCGGAATTGTGCGGTCAATTGATCCTTTGGCAGATGCAGAAGCTCTCCGGGTAGTTAATGCCATGCCCAATTGGATTCCGGGGAAGCAGGACGGAAAGAAAGTTCCCGTTCATTACACGATACCTATTTTATTTAAATTAAATTAAAAAAATAATTTAACGCCATTTCGTAGAGACGCGATTAATCGCGTCTCTACAAATGACGGGATTATCACTTATGTAGTGACAAATGAAGATCTGTTTCCTTTGGGTCGAAAATCAATTTTTCTTCACGGGCCAACCAACCGATAGCTGCATAAATTTCTTTATCAGTCAATTTCGTCAATTTCTTTAGTTCTTTTACGGATTTAGCTCCTTCCTCGCTTAATACAGTCCATAGACGGCCTGCATCACTACCAATTTTTTCTTTCATCTTTTTGCAATTTTAAATTAAACACTCTATAAATAATAAAAATCATTTCCGCTTTTTGCCCTTATGAACCACAAAAATAATTGCTAATTCGATAGCACAGCAAAATAATATGGTGTAAAGTAAGGAACGTAAAGCTCCTGTATATTGTATGTGATAGGCAAATAAAATAATAAGTATATTTACAAAAACTAAAAACAGACTCGCTTGAGCATGATTAAATCCCATTCCTTTTGTTATCCGGTGGTGAACATGCAGGTTATCTGCCCGGAAAGGTGAAAATCCACAGTAAATACGAATCATAAATACAGTGAACATATCTACAACGGGTATCGAAATGATACTGAATGCCATGGTATGTGTCATGGTTATATGGATATTTTTCGTAATAAACGGATCCAACTGCATGACTCGCACGGCAAAACAGGCAAATATCGTTCCGATAAATATAGCGCCTCCATTGCCCATAAAAATTTTTGCCGGATACCAGTTATAGAAAAGGAATCCCAACAAGGCGCCACACATAGCTACGCATAATAAAGTCCACAGCCATTCGCCGGAACCATTGAAAATAAAACCGAAACAGATAGAACCCAGCAAAGCAAGCGAGCCTAACAGTCCATCCAGCCCGTCAATCAGGTTATATGCGTTAATACATCCGACGATGAAGATAGATGTGATAATATAACTGGCGACAATGGGTAATTCTGCGATGCCGAATATTCCCCATAGCGTAGTAATCCGGATGTCCGTAATCAAAATGATGAAAAAAGCGCAAGCAAATTCCATCAGGAAACGGCTCCGTACGGAAATATCGTCCATATCATCTTTCAATCCGATGAAGAAAAGAAAAATAGTAATGGAAAATACTTTGTCGGGACGGATAATATTGGCATAATCACTAAAAGCAAAATAGGAGACCATGGTGGCTATAAACAGCCCGACGCCTCCTAAGTTGGGAACTTTTTTCTTGTGAATTTTACGAGCCTCCGAGGGATCGTCCCCCCACCCTAGCTTTTTAGAGAAGTTAATGATGTTGTAAGTGGAAAAAATACTTATACCCAATCCAAGGAATAGAGCAATGATAACATTCAGACTCATATATCGATACTTTTTTTCTTCTTGTATTCTTTTATATAAATCGATGGTAAAGAGGAAACTATTAAACCGCAACGTTTCAGTTGTTTCTCCGGTTCGCTAAATATCCTGTGCAGCCATTCAATTTTTGCTTTAATCATCCATTGGGGCGCCCGTTTTTGATTGGAAAGTCCCGAATGAAATTTGAATGCCGCTCCCACTCCTATGAGGATACCTCTGTTCAGGTAGGGAAGCAGTCTATGCATGAAAAACTCTTGCTTAGGCATCCCTAAAGAAACAAAAATAATATCCGGATTGTTTACGTTTATTTGTTGTGCGATTTTTGGATAATCAAAACCTTCCACCGCCCGGAAAGGCAGGGAAGTAAAAGGCATGGAAGCAATTCCGGGGTCTTTTTGTGACAGACGGGTTTTCAAGGCATCTAAAGTAGCATTGGACGCTCCGATGAACATCATATTGTATTTTTCCATATTCACAATATCTATCAGCAGATCGCTCCCGCTATATTGCTCCCGTTCAATATGGTACAACAAGCGTAAATAGAGAGGAACCCAGCCGCTGTCGCAAACAGTCATGCTGGATTCTTCCAATATTTCCCTCAATTCCTTGTTCCGGTAACTCATGGATAAAGTAACTCCATCGGCTACACAAACATAGCCTTTTTGGTTGGCTTGCAACATCTCATCCATTTTTGCATGGACGTTACTTTTCCCAAAAGTATAATTGATCCCAAAGAATTCCTCCATTTATTCTCCTGAATAGATTTTATCCCATTTTTCGTATTCTGTATTATTTTTCAAACTGTAATAGATATTGCGTAAAGCAAAAACAGCGTCTGAGTCTTTCGGATTAAGGGAATAGGCTTTTTCAAAATAGGGGATCGCGTCATTGAAATATTTTTCCACTTTTTCCATTTCCGCATTATATAACTTCACATCGGAAATATTATCGGCTGTTCCCCTGGTTTCGATTCCTAAATTGTAATAGAGACGTCCGAGATGTGATAAGGCATCGGCATAATCCGGATTGATTTCCAAGGATTTTTTTATGCTGGCAATGGCATTATCCGCATCTTTATTGTTTTCATATACAAGACCCAATACATCATACAATTGTGCATCTCCCGGAGAAGTTGCAATCGCTTTTTGCAAATAATTGATGGCTTGATCTACTTCGCCGCGGCCAATATTTACATTGATCAGGTTGAGTATGAAATACGATTCTTCCGGGAATTTAGCTGCACCTTGTTCCAATACACTTACAAAGCCGGTTGTATCTCCTTTTTGGTGATATTCGCTGGCAAGTTGTTTGTAAATATCGTTTTCATTGTAACCCAAATCTTTGATTTCATTGTATAATTCAATGGAAGCATCATGATTAGGAATTTGAGAAGCGGATAAAGCAGCAAAATACCGGATTTTAATAGCGTTGGTATCCGAGGCTATCGCTTCAAATTTATCTTTATCTCCTGCAAACATCGGAAGTTTTGCCATGTCTCCATAGAAGCGGAAATTCTCGTATGCCTTTTGGTAATTTTCTTTTTCATAAAAATAACTACCGGCGTTTATATAATACGGACGATTGGCCAACATAATTGATTTAATATCTTTCCTGTATTTGGATTTTACTTTTCCTTTTTCATCGGGCAGTTGATCCAATTCGTCTGCCTTGGAGAAATAAGGAAAAATATGATCCAATGCAGGATACATAACATCTTCATTCGGTTTAAGGTTCATCACTTCCTTTACTTTTTCCGTATCGAATTGTTTATTTTCGACCAGACCCGCAATGTACCAAGCTTCCGCATCGTTTTCTGTTTCCGGATTTGCAAGCGCTCCTTTAATGGCCGTGCGCGCTTCTTCAATGTTGGGATTTGAACCTTTAATGTCATTTTTTACCGTGCTTACCACCTTTTTCTGCCCAAAAGAGATACCGGCTATAAGACATAATGCTAATGTGAATGCTGACTTTTTCATTTTATCTAATTTTATTCGTTTGTGTTTTCTATATTATTTTCATTCTCTTCATTTACTTCATTATTTTCATTCTCTTCAATTTCTTCCAATTCATTTTCAGAAGCGACTTTACAAACAGAAGCGATTTCATCGTTCCTTTTTTCAAGGTTGATTAACCGTACCCCTTGCGTGGCCCGTCCGATGACATGCAAATCGGCGACTTTCACGCGGATCGTGATACCGGATTTGTTGATAATCATCAGGTCGTTGTCGTCGGTTACCGTTTTTATTCCTACCAGCGGGCCGGTTTTTTCGGTGACATTCAATGTTTTCACCCCTTTACCTCCGCGGTTGGTAATTCGGTAATCGTCTATTTTAGAACGTTTTCCGTAACCTTGTTCCGAAACGACCAAGATGCTTTCGTTTTCCGCATCTTTAATACAAACCATGCCGATCACTTCGTCATTTACCGGATCGAGCGTCATACCTCTCACACCGGCAGCCGTACGGCCCATGCTCCGGACTTTCGCTTCATTGAAACGGATGGCGCGGCCTTTGCGGTTGGCAATAATAATATCATTGTGCCCGTTGGTCATCCGTACAGCTATCACTTCATCCTCTTCGTGTATCGTAATGGCATTCACTCCATTTTGGCGGGGACGGGAATAGGCTTCCAACAATGTTTTCTTTATGATTCCTTTTTTAGTACAGAATATCAGGTAATGAGATTCTACAAAATCCTTGTCCTGTAGTTTTTTAACCCGGACAAAAGCATTTACTTTGTCATCCGAATCAATATTCAACAGGTTTTGAATGGCCCGGCCTTTGGAGGTTTTCGTTCCTTCCGGAATTTGATATACCTTCAACCAGTAACATTTTCCTTTTTGTGTGAAAAACATCATTGTGGCGTGCATACTGGCCGGATAAATGTATTCTACAAAATCCTCGTCGCGGGTTTCGGAACCTTTCACACCGATACCTCCGCGGTTTTGCGACTTGAATTCGGTCAACAGCGTCCGTTTGATATAGCCCAAATGGGAAATGGTAATGATCATTTCGTCATCAGCATAAAAATCTTCGGGATTCAAATCTTCCGTAGCATACACGATTTCGGTTTTCCGTTCGTCGCCGAATTTATTTTTTATTTCGATCAATTCATCTTTAATCACGTTCATTAAAAGTTC
>JAISKT010000087.1 GCA_031261295.1 Candidatus Symbiothrix sp.
CTTGTGGCGGCAAAGCAACCTCGCTTTCTCCGGCAATTCACTGCCGGTAAACCTTCCCTCGCATGGTGTATCGCTGCTCAAGACAAAAAGTTTTGAAATCCATAACGGCATCAATATCAGCCACTGGTTATCTCAAAGTAAGAAAAGAGGCAACGAACGCGCTACTTGGTTTACACGGGAAGATGTCGCTTTTTTGGCAGGCTTGGGATACGATCACTTGCGTATTCCTCTGGATGAAGAACAAATGTTTACCGAAACGGGCGAAAAAGAACCGGAAGCCTTTCGTTTGTTACACAATGCCTTGGAATGGTGCGCCGAATTTAATCTCCGGGCAGTGGTTGACTTGCATATTCTGCGATCGCATTATTTCAATGCGGAGGTTAAACCGCTATTTACCGATGCGGTAGCACAGGAACAATTTTATGACTGTTGGCGGAAATTATCGGGCGAATTGAACAGATATCCCAATTCAATGGTCGCTTACGAATTACTAAACGAACCGGTCGCCGATAATTCGGAAATATGGAACGTCATCCTGAATCGTTGCGCCTCGGCTATCCGTCAATTGGAACCGGAACGTACACTCGTTATCGGCTCCAACAGTTTTCAATATTACGCTACTGTGAAAGAGTTGCGGCTTCCTGAAAATGATCCCAATTTCATCATTAGTTTTCATTATTACGATCCTTTCCTGCTTACGCATTACCGGGCGCCTTGGACCAATCAGAAAGACATTACCGTCGCGGTACATTATCCGGGAAAGTTAGTGGACGAAAAGAATCTGTCGAAAGAAGAGGCGGAAGCATTGGCAAAAATCGGTTTCCGGAATGAAACATACAACCGCGAGGTCATTGAAAGTAATTTCAAACAAGTGGTTGAAGTCGCACAAAAACACCGCTTGAAAATGTTTTGCGGCGAATACGGCTGTATCAATGAAGTTCCGCTGGAGGACAAAGTCCGTTGGTATAGAGATGTGAACAGTCTTTTTAATCAATATGGCATTGCACGTGCCAACTGGGACTACAAAGGCGGTTTTGGCATTGTTCGCGAGGGTATTAAACAAGATGAAATAATTAAGGCAATAGTAGAGAAGTAAATTTTTATTTGTATGCAATTCAAAAAACAAGCGATGTATATCGTGTGCACCCTGTCTTTTTTTGGTGCAATAGTAATGAATAAGGCTTTTTCGCAGGAAATCTATCATAACGGAAGTTATATATGGCAGTCCGACCGGATCATGCAAGGAGCGTTTACGGCAAAAGCGGATTCTCCTACTCAGATTACGAGTAACTACCGGAGTCCGCTGGATGAAAACAAGACCCAAACAAAAACCTGGTCGCTTAAGAATGATATTTCTGATTGCCCGCATTATGAAAGTGATTTTGTATTGGAAAATGCGATCTACAACATGGGATTAGATGAAATGATCCAAGCGGTAGAAGCCAATCTTACTTTACGCACCGGTGAATTTTGGAGCGGAATATGGACGCGGGATGCCTGTTACAGTATTGTTTTGGCGATGGCATCCATGCAGCCGACTGTGGCAAAAAATTGCTTGCTGCACCGGGTCAATTCATTAGGGCGAATCATTCAGGATACCGGAACCGGAGGCTCCTGGCCCTGTTCTTCCGACCGGGTGATCTGGATAACGGCTGCTTGGGAAATTTACAAAGTAACCGGAGATTTCGACTGGATAAGAACCATCTATCCCGTTGTAAAAGGAAGTGTGGAGGATGACATCGCCACTATTTACGACTACGAAACCGGACTGGCAATGGGCGAATCATCATTTATTGACTGGCGCGAACAAAGTTATCCGGCGTGGATGCAACCGGTTGACATTTACAAATCCAAGTGTTTGGGAACCAACGCCCTCCATTATCATGCCTTATGGATTGCCGGCCGAATGGCAGACATTGTAGGAAAAAAGGAGGATGGTGAACGATTTCAAGCCAAGGCGGAGGACTTGAAAAAGGCAATCAATACCCATTTATGGATGCCCGATAAAGGGTTTTATGCGCAGTATCTCTATGGACGTAACGGGACAATTCTTTCTCCCCGCAGCGAAACCTTGGGCGAAGCGCTCTGCATCCTTTTTGATATTGCTTCCCCCGAACAACAGCAGATTATTACCCAGCGAATGCCCTTAACGCCTTTTGGTCCCACCATTTTTTACCCGCAAATTCCGGATATTCCCTCGTATCATAACAACGCTGTTTGGCCCTTCGTCACCTCTTTCTGGACATGGGCTTCCGCTAAAACCGAAAACGGAAAAGCCGTGTTACATGGCATTGGAAGCGTTTATCGTGCTTTGGGATTATTTGCCACCGATAAAGAAAATTTTGTAGCGGAAAATGGCGATTGGGCAGGGACAGAACTCAATTCCAATGTCATGCTGTGGAGTATCTCCGGAAATTTGAGTCTCGTGCACCGGGTATTGTTCGGCATGAATTACGAAGAAGACAAAATCGTATTCAAACCGGTGGTACCCAAGACGTTGAAAGCCAAACGGAAGTTAGCCGGTTTTCGCTATCGCAATGCCATCTTTAATTTGGAAATTGAAGGATATGGCAGTAAAATCCAATCCTTTACACTCGACAATTATGAAACAGACGCCCTCTTACCTTCGGACTTAACCGGCGTACATCAGGTGAAAATTGTTTTAGCCAACAACCCTGTCGAAGAGAAACCCATCCATCCGGTAGAAAACAAGTTCTCCTTAGCCGCTCCCGAAACCGTTTTAAGCCATGATAGCTTACGCTGGCAACCGGTTAAGGGCGCCATCTCGTATAAAATATTGAAAAACGGAAAAGAATGGACGACTCAACAAAAATCATTCCTGAAACTGAAACCCGGAAATGAAGGAGAATATCAGGTAATTGCCTTAAATAAGGATCCGGAAGCAGCTTCATTTGCAAGCGAACCCGTTATTTGGAGTAAAATCAACACCATCGATTTGAAAGGATTACGAATCAGCAAAGCAGAAAATACAACAATTACGGTTCCCATTCAAATAGCGGAATCCGGATATTATGCCTTCGATTGGCAATATGCCAATGGAAACGGACCCGATCCATACAACGACCGGTGCGCCGTTCGTTCCTTCCTGATAGACGGGCAATTGTTTGGCGCTTCCGTGTTTCCTTACAGGGAAATGGGAAAAGATAAAACCGTATCCTGGGATGATCGGAACTGGAGTAATTCCATCCAAGTGAAACTGGAACCCGGAAATCCTATCGTCAGTCTTGAATTTAGAAAAGAAAACGAGAACATGAATATCACGACCAATGATGCGGTTCTCTACCAATTACGAATCTTGAAAATGGAATAAACGGTGGTTATTGTAAAAAATAAAATAAATACAGATGAAAAGTATTAAATTAAAATGGAATTGTCTCGTTTTGTTCGTTATAGCAACAAACTTAGTCGCCTGCCGGCAAGAGAATCCTAAAACTCCGGTTGACTATGTCAATCCCTACATGGGCAATATCAGCCATTTGTTGGTGCCGACCTACCCAACCATTCACTTGCCCAATAGCCTGTTGAGAGTGGTTCCCTTGCGGAATGATTACACCGGTAATAAATTATGCGGGCTACCGGTATTGCTGGCATCCCACCGTTCGTATAGGGCGTTTACAATAAATCCTTATCAGGGAACGACATCGAATTTGAACGGATCAATCAGTTATGAATACGATAATGAGATAGTAAAACCCTATTTTTATAGCGTTTACCTGAATAATATCGAAACGCATATTCGCTATGCGCCTTCGCATCAATCCGCCATTTATGAACTTGATTTTGAAGGAACGGAAACTCCTTATCTGTTGGTAAATACGGAAAATGGCTGCCTTACGGCAAAAGAGAATACAATATCCGGTTGGCAATGGGTAGGTAACACGCAGACCAAAGCGTATTTATACCTTGAAACACAACAACAGCCGCTATTGGTAACCGGTGTTCCAAGTGAAAATGAGCAGGGAAATGTCCGTGTCATGATGCGTTTTAAGGACGAAGACAGGAAGATCAATGTTCGTTACGGTGTATCTTTTATCAGTGAAGAACAAGCGCGTAAAAATCTACAACGCGAAATACAAGACTATGACCTGCAATCCGTCTCGGATAAAGGACGCAACATCTGGAACGAAGCTTTGGGTAAAATAGCCGTACAAGGCGACTCCGAAGAGGACAAAACCATTTTTTACACTTCGCTCTACCGCGTATTGGAGCGTATGATCTGCATCTCGGAAGACGGCGCCTATTACAGCGGTTTTGATGGAAAAGTGCACAACGACGAGGGTGTTCCTTTTTACACCGATGACTGGCTGTGGGATACCTATCGCGCCGCCCATCCGTTGCGGGTAATCATCGACCCTGAAAAGGAAACACAGATGCTCACTTCTTTCATCCGTATGGCCGAACAAGCCGGACAGTATTGGATGCCCACCTTTCCGGACGTAACCGGCGATACCCGGCGTATGAATTCAAATCATGGAGTAGCTACCATTCTCGATTGCTACGAGAAAGGCTTACGGAACTTTGATCTTGAAAAAGCCTATCAAGCTTGTAAGGGCGCGATTACGGAAAAAACATTGGCGCCGTGGTCCTGTAAAAAAGCCGGACGATTAGATGATTTTTACAAAGAAAACGGTTATTTTCCCGCCTTATCCGCCGGAGAAAATGAAGCAGTCCCGGAAGTTGATTCGTGGGAAAAGCGGCAACCGGTTGCCGTAACATTAGGAACCGTTTATGACGAATGGTGTCTTTCGGGCTTGGCTAAACAGTTAGGAAAAAAAGAAGAATACAACTATTTCTTAAAGAGAAGTTGCAATTACGACAAACTGTTTCATCCTTCCACTAAATTTTTTCATCCGAAAGACGAAAAAGGAAATTTTATTGAATCCTTCGATTATAGCTTCTCCGGTGGATTGGGAGCGCGCGACGCCTACGACGAGAACAACGGTTGGGTCTATCGTTGGGATGTTCAACACAACATAGCCGGCCTGATCGATTTGATGGGAGGACGGGAAAATTTCGTGGCGGAATTGGAAAAAATGTTTGATGCCTCGCTTGGAAAAGAAAAATATGAATTTTATAGTCAGCTCCCCGATCATACGGGAAACGTCGGGCAATTTTCGATGGCAAACGAACCCAGCCTTCACATTCCTTACTTGTATAATTATGCCGGAGAACCCTGGCGCACACAAAAAAGAATTCGTACCTTACTCAATCAATGGTTCCGAAACGATCTGATGGGTATTCCCGGCGATGAAGACGGAGGAGGAATGAGCGCTTTTGTTGTATTCTCTCAATTGGGATTTTATCCGGTTACGCCTGGTTTGCCGATGTATGTAATCGGAAGTCCGGTATTTGAACGGGCAAGTCTGCAACTGGCAAATGGAAAAACTTTTGAAATTCATTGTAAAAATTATTCCCCGGAAAATAAATACATTCAGTCGGCAAAATTGAACGGTAAAGACTGGAATCGATCCTGGTTCAGCCATGCCGATTTGATGCAAGGAGGCCAATTGGAGTTAGTGATGGGTAAATACCCCAACAAGCAATGGGCTTCGGGCAACGAGGCTGTTCCGCCGTCATTTGAAATGAATTAAATAGTGATTCCCGATATTATTAGTTGTTTCTGTCGCAAAACTTTATATTTTTGCGTACTTTTGTCTTAAATTTTATCCTCATGAAGAAAACACTTATTTTTATCCTTTTGTGCCTGCCACTGTTTGTCATGGCGCAGGAAATTGTTTTGCAAAATGTCTATGCCCGTGACTATCAATCCTTGAACGGGAGTTGGAATTACATTATCGACCCATTCGACATGGGTTATTATGATTATCGCTTAAACGAAAATCCGAATGGTTTTTTCAAAAATCAAAAAGCGCAACACAAAGCCGATTTAGTGGAATATAATTTCGACACAGCTCCGCTCATGCTGATTCCTTCCGATTGGAATACGAAAAATTCGCAACTGTTCTTTTATGAAGGCAGTGTCTGGTTCAAAAAAGATTTTAATTATACGCCAAAAGCCGGCAACAAAACATTCATTTATTTTGGAGCGGCCAATTACGATGCGAAAGTCTATCTGAACGGCGAAAAAATCGGCGAACACCTTGGAGGATTCACTCCTTTCAGTTTTGATATTACAAATAAGGTAAAAGCAGGAAACAATTTTATTATAGTAAGAGTAAACAACGAACGGCATCCCGAAGGCGTACCCACCGTGAACGCCGATTGGTGGAATTACGGAGGTATTACCCGCGAAGTCCTGATAGTGGATGTTCCCGAAGTTTTCATTGATGATTATTTGATTCAATTGGAAAAAGGAAAATACGATACGATTGCCGGATATATTCGCGTAGGGGCAAATCATCATTTACCCGTATCGATTGTTTTGGAAATCCCGGAATTGAAAATCAAACAAACCCTATCCACAGACGAATCGGGTATTGCCTCGTTTAACATCGCGGTAAAGACGAAAAATTTTGCGTCTCTACAATTATGGACACCCGAAAACCCTAAATTATACGATATTACATTATCCATTGCAGGGGCAAATACTGATTTGCCCCTACGGGATAAAATCGGTTTCCGTCAAATAGAAACCGTAGGGAAAGAAATCCGGTTGAATGGCCAAAAAATCTTCCTGCGCGGCATTTCCATTCATGAAGAAGCGCCTTTCCGTCAGGGGCGCGCCTGGTCGCCGGAGGATGCCAAAGTGTTGTTGGGTTGGGCAAAAGAATTGGGGTGTAACTTTGTTCGTTTGGCACATTATCCGCACAACGAATATATGGTACGGGAAGCGGAAAAATCAGGCTTGATGGTTTGGTCGGAAATCCCGGTTTACTGGACCATTCACTGGGAAAATCCGGACACCTACGCCAATGCTCAAAAACAACTGAATGACATGATTGACCGCGACAAAAACCGTTGCAATATCGTCATCTGGTCGGTGGCCAACGAAACGCCTCACAGCGAAGCCCGCGACCAATTTTTAGCCAATTTAGCCAAATTTGCCCGTGAAAAAGACAATACCCGGCTCATCAGTATGGCTATGGAAGTAACCGGAACCAATAATAATACCAGCAAAGTGGAAGATTATATGAGTAAATACGTGGACATCATCAGTTTCAATAATTACTTGGGTTGGTATGGTGGTACGGTGGAAGACGCTAAAATCCGCCAATGGGAAATTCCGTACGATAAGCCGTTCTTTGTCAGTGAATTTGGCGCCGGCGCCTTGCAGGGAAAACACGGGGATAAATCCGAAATATGGACGGAAGAATACCAGGCGGAATTATACAAACAAACACTGGCCATGTACGACCGGGTAGAAGGCTTTGCCGGAACAAGCCCATGGATTCTGGTTGATTTTTATTCACCGAGACGCCAATTAAACGGCATTCAGGATTTTTTCAACCGGAAAGGGCTGATTTCCAATAATGGAGTCAAAAAACAAGCCTTTTTCGTATTACAGGATTTTTATAAAAAGAAAGCAATTGTCCACTAATTACACGAATTAACACGAATTTTTTTTCGTGAAAATTAGTGTAATTAGTGGACAAAAACAATATTATTATTTTTAAAATTTATTCGCATGAAAAATTCCATTTACATCTTAATATTTGCTGCCTGTTTGTTATTGGCGGTAAATCCGGTAATGGCTCGGGAGGAATTACCCCGTAGTACTCCTGAAAATGAAAATATCTCCCTTGAAGGCATACAAGATTATCTCAATGCTTTGAAAGACAATCAGATTGAAATTCATAGTCTGATGATTGTCCGAAACGGGAAAGTCGCTTACGAAGAATGGTTTAACGGCGCTTCACCCGATAGTCTGCATGTAATGAATTCCGTAAGCAAAACATTTACGGCAACCGCTATTGGCTTTGCAGTCGAGGAAGGATTAATCGGTTTAGAGGATAAAGTCATCTCTTTCTTCCCCGATCAATTGCCTGATACCCTAAGTCCGTATTTGGCACAACTCCGCATTTGGGATTTACTGACAATGTCGGTAGGACAAGCGAAAGAACCGGTTCGTACCGGAGATAATTGGATAAAGGATTTCTTTGCCACGCCAATCACTATCGAGCCGGGTACGCATTTTTACTATAACTCGATGGGGAGTTTTATGCTGTCGGCTATCATTCAGAAAGTGACAGGCCGGATGCTGTTTGATTACCTGACGCCCCGGTTATTTGAACCTCTCCATATTCATAATATCTATTGGGAGAAAAATTCGCAAGGGATGAATGTAGGCGGATGGGGCCTGTTTATTAAAACGGAAGATATGGCTAAATTCGGTTTATTGTATCTTCAAAATGGGGTATGGGAGGGCAAACAGCTACTTCCCAAAGGCTGGGTAGAACAAGCCTCTGCTCTTCAGATAGAAAATCCGGCCGGTTATCCCGGAGATGGAGCGCCTAAGCCCGGTGACGATTGGGCGCAAGGTTATTGCTTCCAAATGTGGCGTTGCAAACACAATGCTTATCGCATGGATGGCGCTTTAGGTCAGTTCGTTTTCATTCTGCCGGAGAAAAATACGGTCATTGCTATCACTTCCAATACCCAAAATACAGGAACAGAAATCAGTCTGCTTTGGGATTACCTGCTTCCTGCTTTGAAGTGAAAAATGAAAAAAAGGATTTTATTGGTATTTACCATTCTATTTTCGCTTACCGGAACCAGGCTTTATGCAGAAAATCCGCTTCCACCAATCTACTTCCGGGACATCCAATTGGGAGGATATGAAGTATCTGTACCCACCCAATTGTTTTTTTATTGCGCAAGCCCTTTTGCCAACGGGTTGTAAGCTGTTTCTAATGCAGGTATCACCCACGTTTGTTTGTTTGCGTACTCCGGACCGAAAAATCCGCCTACGGCATCAAGGTAGTTACCGCCATCTGCAAAAGACTTATGTACGATGGGATCTCCCCAACGTTTTGTCATAAACCAGTCAAAACCTTCACCCCAAAGTTCGATTTGAGCCGTAAATTTGATTTTATCAAACAAAGCGGAGCCTGTTTCTGTGCAAGTAAAAGAAGTGTCGCGACCGGAGTCTTTGGTCAATTCTACCAACAGTTGTTGTGCACGGTTTTCATTACCTGACTTATATTGTGCTTCCGCTTCAATCAAATACATTTCGGAAGAACGGAAATGATTCGTACATCCAACTCCGGCTCCGTTTGGAACTCCGTCAGTTGAAACCTTAAATTGCATGTAAGTATATATTTTCTGCGAGGGAAGCAATGCCGGGAAGTTTGTGTGAGCAAGATCAATTAAATCATTTCCTCTCGGAATAATGGTAACATTGGGTCTCGTACCTTCTGAAATTGCCGCCAACACCTCTCCATTCAGAGGATCGAAAGGAGTGTAAACTGTGCCGTTGATAGGAGAAACATAATCAGGAAGAACACCGGCAGCATTAGGATCTAAAAATAAACCTCTGCGAATATCGGTTGCCGGAATTTTTTCATAATAATCTTTCACAATAACTTTAGTAGCAGTCGTAGATTTTGCTGCATAACCATCGTATGCCAGGTTGGAATGATAGCCATAATAAGCTTGATTGATAGTGTCATCGGCATAACTGCCCCAAATCCATTCTTGATTGGGTGTGTTGAAACCGGAGTTATATTCATCCACAGTCATTAAAGGATAACCCTCGCGCGCTTTTTGAGCCATTTCAATCGCTTTTCCATAATCTAATTTATTGATTGCCGCCCGGGCGTAAGTAGCGTAGGCGACATTGATATTGGGCGCCCCTATCTCTGTAGCGCCCCTTCCCCTTGTCCATCCGGAAGATTGGAACAAAACAATGGCGGCATCCAAGTCGGCATAGATTTGATTATAAATATCAGCTATTGAGGACAAAGGCATTGGATCGGATGATGAGTCAAGACGAAGAACAACACCGGGCGTAGCCCCATTATTGGAATCCGACCACCGGTATCCATAGAGTTGTACCAACATCGTATAAGCGTAGGCACGGAAAGTAAGCGCTTGCGCTTTAAGTTTTTGATTTTCAGCAGAACCGGCATCAACAGTTGCAATCACCGTATTTGCATTGCTTATTACGTTATAATAATAATACCAGGGGAAAGACGTATAATCCGAATAGGCATCCTCGTGAAAATTTCCGGATGCAATATTATTACTTGCACCATAATTGGTAGTTGCTGTAGCGGCGAAAGCATTTCCCGCAAAATTACCATACCACATCTTAATTCCGGTTTCTCCGCCTAATCCTTGCCGGTAAAGAGTATTAGGATGGCTATCCAAAGCTACTATTAAGTTATTGACAATCAGAGCGGCATCCGCATTCCAAATAATCGGGAACTCGGCAAATGATGTACTTATTGAAGCCAATTCGCTAAACAAACCAAGTACTGTTCCTTGAGCATCCGAGAGAGTAACTGTATTGGTGCTTGTATCGTGTGTAATATGATAGGGCTTGCTGATGTCAATTGGAATCCCGCCGATTCTCCGCACAAGATTTTGTGCACTTACAGTCATACTAACAAGCAATGTAATAAGCGTAATTAAAGTTGTATATATCTTTTTCATATTGCAATCTTTTAATGTTTAATAATTTTTTCCGTGCAGTCGCCTACTTTCACAAGGTAAATTCCTTTCGGCAGATTGCTCAGATCAATGTCTGCCGTATTGGATTGTGAAGTGGTTTGCTTTATCAATATTCCTGCAACGGAATAAACTGTCGCCTGATCAATAGTCCGAGACGACTGAATGTGCAACAAGCCGCTTTTGTCTATGGATGCACTAAACAATACCTCTTTCACAGTAGGAATAGCTGTTTCGGTGCGTGTTTCAAATTTGAAAGAAACAACATCGCCGAAAGCATACGTCTTGTTTTTACTTGGGTCTGAAGCAAATGCAACAGTTACCACATCATTTAGAATAATGATCTCACCGCCGTCAAAAGCGATTGAATCGACAACCGGTAGTCCTTCCCCAGTAAAATGACTTACTTCCAAGTAAGAACTTGGGGTTTGAGAACGGGCGTAAATAAAAGCCGACAACATTACAACAATTAAAAAGATTTTTTTCATAAAGCGGAAAATTTAAATTTGATGATGTCAAAGATATTATAAATTAAATTGATAAACAAAGAACAATAACATTTATGTGAAAATTCTCTTGTCTTTTTTTCTGTGTTTCATTTTTTCTTGCTTGTACCCGGTTTCCGTTTCCAATTGCGCTCTTTTCCCCTAAATACTCGTTTTTCTTCTTGAGCTTCAAACGCTTGGGGATTGTATTTCGGTCCTTCGCCGATTTCAGGGGAGAGGGGAATTTTATAGATGCTCCGTTCGAGGAATTGCTCGATGCGATGGAATTTGCCCTGTTCGCGTTCGGATACGAAAGTGACTGCCAGACCATCTGCTCCGGCGCGGGCGGTACGACCGATGCGATGGATATAATCTTCGGCATCGTGTGGCACATCATAGTTGAGTACCATCCCGATATCCTCAATGTCAATGCCCCGGGAGACGATATCTGTGGCGACAAGGATAGAGATTTTGCCGTTTTTGAAATCCCGCAACACCTGTTCCCGTTCCGATTGCTCCAGGTCGGAGTGCATGGCAGCTACACTGAATTTCATCATTTTCAACGTATGCGCGAGGTCTTTCACTTTGAGTTTGGAGGAAGAAAAGATGATATTTTTCGATTTGACCGGCGCACTGAACAGTTCCCGGATCAGCGCCATTTTTTGCCCTTCATGGCAGATATAAGCGGCTTGCATGATGGCATCGTTCGGTTTGGAAACGGCGATTTTTATGATCTTCGGATGGTGCAAAATTTTCTTGGCAAGCTCTTGAATTTTCGGCGGCATCGTAGCAGAAAACAGGATGTTTTGCCTTTTTTCGGGCAACTTCCTGACAATCTTTATAATGTCGTCATAGAAACCCATATCCAACATCCGGTCTGCCTCATCCAGAATGAAATACTGAACGTCTGAAAGGTCAACCGGGTGCATTTCCAGCAAGGTAAGCAGTCGCCCGGGCGTAGCGACAATAATATCCACACCGTTCAGCAAGGCATTTTTCTGAATATCCCACGTCATTCCGTCTCCTCCGCCATAAACGGCCAGGGTAGAGACCGGCACAAAATAGGAAAATCCCTCAAACTGCCTGTCAATCTGCTGGGCGAGTTCGCGGGTGGGTGACATGATAATGGCGTTCACAGACTTGTCCGAATGTTTCACCGTCATCAATTTGTGCAGCAACGGCAAAATGTAAGCCGCCGTCTTGCCTGTACCCGTCTGTGCACACGCAATCAAGTCTTGTCCCTCCATAATGACGGGAATGGTCTGCTCCTGGATAGGAGTTGTTTCTTTAAAATTCATGGCGTCAACGCCCATGAGCACCGACTCGTCCAAGTTTAATTCATCAAATCGCATAATCGTTTCCTAAAGAATTAAGAATTAAAAATTAAGTTATTCAATAGTCTGAATGTGTCAGCCAACTCATAACTCATAACTCATAACTCATAATTTTTTTAATTTGTTCCGCAAAGGTAATAAATAAAGTGAAAATTACGAGTGTAGCGAATTGAATACCAAATTAAATATCTACCTTTGACCTAAAATAATTGAATTTTATGAAGACATTGAAAATAGGGAATATAGAAATAAAATTACCCATTATACAAGGGGGTATGGGTGTAGGTATCTCTTTGTCGGGATTGGCTTCCGCCGTAGCCAATGAAGGAGGTGTCGGCGTTATATCCTGTGCCGGCTTGGGGCTTCTCTACAAAAGGACAGCGGGCGGTTTTTGGGAAGATTGCATCTGGGGTTTGAAAGAAGAGTTACGCAAAGCCCGGGAAAAAACCAAAGGCGCAATCGGTGTAAATATCATGGTTGCCCTGACTAATTTTTCGGATATGGCGCGCACGGCAATTGCGGAGAAAGTCGATTTTATTTTTGCAGGCGCAGGACTTCCGCTTGATTTACCCTCCCATCTGAAACCGGGAAGTATTACCAAGTTAGTGCCGATTGTCTCTTCCTCCAGGGCGGCGCACATTATTTGCGAGAAATGGAAAAACAATTACAATTATCTGCCGGATGCTATTGTGGTGGAAGGCCCGAAAGCCGGCGGACACTTGGGATTCAAAAGGCAACAGATAAGCGATGACCTTTTTTCATTGGAACACATTCTGCCGGAAGTAATTCAAGTAGCCGGCGAATACAAAGAAATAAAAGACATTCCGGTGATTGCCGCCGGCGGAATTTCTTCAGGCAAAGACATATACCGTTTCTTAGAAATGGGCGCTGCCGGTGTCCAGATGGGAAGTATATTCGTTCCGACAGATGAATGTGATGCCGCCATTGAGTTTAAAAATACCTATATAAACGCGAAAGAAGGCGATATGAAAATCATCCAAAGTCCGGTGGGAATGCCGGGACGAGCGATTGACGGGGAATTTATCCGGAAGGTAGAAACCGGTTCCGAGAAACCGAAAAGTTGTCCTTTCCACTGCATCAGGACTTGTGATTATACCCAAAGCCCTTATTGCATTAGTCAGGCGCTCTATCAGGCATCCAAAGGAAATATGAAAAAAGGATACGCCTTTGCCGGCCTGAATGCCCATTTTGCAGAAAAAATAAACAGTGTGAAGGAAGTGATTGCCCGACTGAAAGCCGATTGGGCAGTAGAAGAAAATAGAGTCTCTTTGTAAGTAAAATAATTGCGAAATACTTATTATATTTGTAATATATTTTATATGAACAACAATAAATTACAAATACGTAACAGTACCGCAGAGTTTTTGATTTTCACAGCTGAAGGTGCCACAAATAGTGTGGAGGCTTTCTACGAAGATAAAACTATTTGGCTATCGCAAAAAATGATGGCTATATTGTTTGACGTAGATGTTCGAACTGTCAATGAACATTTACGAAATATATATGCTCAAGGAGAATTAATGGAAGGGGCAACTATCCGGAATTTCCGGATAGTTCAAATGGAAGGTTCTCGTCAAGTAACCCGTGGTATTGACTTTTACAATTTAGATGTCATAATATCAGTTGGATATAGAGTTAATTCCATTCGTGCTACGCAGTTTCGACAATGGGCGACTTCTGTTCTTCGTGATTTTGCTATCCGTGGTTATGTACTTGACCGAAAACGGATGGAAAATGGCGTATTTCTTGGAGAGGATTATTACGAGCACTTGCTTGCCGAGATTCGGGAAATTCGTTTGAGTGAACGACGCTTTTATCAAAAACTCACTGATATTTATGCCACAGCAATGGACTATAATAAAGATGCCCCTGTTACTCGAATGTTTTTTGCCAAAGTGCAGAACAAACTCCATTACGCTGTTCATGGGCATACGGCAGCGGAATTGATTGTTACAAGAGCTAATGCAGAAAAGGAACACATGGGATTGACTTCGTGGGAGAACAGTCCTGCTGGAAAAATAGTCAAAACAGATGTTGCCGTTGCCAAAAATTACCTCCAAGAAGAAGAATTAGCCTCTTTGGGACATATTGTCAATGCTTATCTGGATTTAGCAGAAGACAGAGCCAAACGGCATATCCCAATGACAATGGAAGATTGGGCGAAGCGCTTGGATACCTTTTTGAGTGCAGACGATCGCGATGTTTTACAAGATAATGGCAGAGTAACCACTCAAATGGCAAAAGATTTTGCAGAAAGCGAATTTGAAAAATATCGCATCACACAAGACCGTTTGTTTGAATCGGATTTTGATAAAGAGTTTCGACTTAATTCCCGACTGTAATCACTACTTCCTGATTCCCTTTGCCTACGATTCCGAACAGCGGCAGGGAAAGTTGCACGCCCAAGCTATTGTACCGGAAAGAATCGAAAGAGACGAATAGACCGGCTGCACCAATCCCCGCCGGCAACGCCACCGAATAGCCCCATTCCGAATAATATTTCTTGTCCGGTGTATGCAGGAATTTGGCTTGCAGCGTTTCGGTGAACATTTTGCCCTGCAAAAAAGGCAATCGTTTCAATACCAAATAATCGGTATCGTAATTGACAAAAGCTTGAAGCCAGTTTTGATTGGTGGGATACCTGTAATAAGGCAATAAAGCATACGAATTTTTCCAGGTTTTGAATGTCAACCAGGAATCGGTGGTATTAAAATGTTTGTAATCAATATAATTGAAAGCATTTTTGTTCAAAAATTTCCCGGCAATCAGTGTATAATTCAACCGGCTGAACAGGTTTAATTCCAGTTGCTGTTTTACGCTTAATTCCAAACGTTGAAAGACCGATGCCCGGTCATCATTAAATAATCCGTCTAAGAAGATAAATCCTTGTTGATAATCCAATCCGAAAGTCGGGAAACGGGAACGGACATACTGCTTTTTCCCTTTAGTTATCCGGTAATAATATTCCGGCGTGTATTTCAAGGATACATTATATTTATGCAGTGTATTGTATTGCATATTCAAATCCCGACTGTCATCCGGAATGTTTGTCCCCCACTCTTCTTTGGATCCGAATAAACTCCAGTTCGTATGACAGGTCAAGGGTTGCCGGTCGGCTGTTTCAAATCCCAGAGTCAATTGCAAACCATTCACAACATCTATGGTATTGGATAATTTTCTATAAGCATTTTCGTAAAGCCGGAGATCATTGATTCCCCAGAAAAAACTGTAATAGGAATTACCCAAACGGGACATTCCGGCGCTTCCGCTAAAATCTTCCGAAAGGTTTCCCACAGATAACCGGACTTTCCCCAATCGTTTGGGAGCATAATCAAAGGAGACATCCGTTTCCCAAATCAACGTTTTCCGGGCGGTAGCCCAATAAAAAGAGGGTTTAATTTTCCATCCGGTATTTTTCTTTTTCTTGAAATCCAGTTCAAAAGATTGTCCCAATTGGAAACCGTCCACCCAATTGTATTCCTTAAAAACACCGATAAGTCCGGAATAACGGAAATACATCAGGGAGGAATCATTCCCCAATTTTCCACCCGTCAGGAGATCGGATGCGTCAAATTTCGGATTGTTTTCGGCATGGGTAAGCGAATCGGTATAGGCCTGCAGGCTGTCTTTCCGTTCGTAACTTTTCAATTCTTCCTCATTCAAAACCACCGTCCGTATATCCAGCCAATAGAGCGAATCTCGTTTCACCGCCAACGAATCCACCGTTCTTTGGACGCGCTCGTCGTATTTGATTTCAAGATTTTTCTTTTCCTTTTTCTTTTGAGTCAAGTCCTTTTTCCCTTGCGCAGCCATAAGCGAATCATTGAGTTGAATATCCGTAATTTGAATTGACGAAAGAAAATGGGCTTTGAGTCCAATTCCTAAAAGACTGAAATCAATATTTTCTTCATAGTCCGTAACCAAATAAATAGTATTCGCCACCGGATGATAATTGAGCGTAACCTGATTCGTCATTCCTATGTTTGAAATCGTAATTTCGGCATGGCGGATATTCCATTCTTCATCAGCGATATAGATAATTCCTTCCATCAATTTGGAATCTTTCAGTTTGGGAATAATCCGTATTTTATTGATAATTTGCCCGTCTTCTTCGTCATATCCTTCGTAACGGAAACGGTAATAATCAAATGCTTTGGGATTGAGCGGCGAAAGTTTTCCGCTATACATCGGAGAATATAAAGAAGACATACCCATAAGCATGGCCCCTTTGGGATCATTCATATTCGGAAAAGTACTGGAAAAAGCGATTACTTTTTGCTCGTATTTATCGGGAGCGGTGAATTTTATCTCACTGAAAGCCTCCTGCATGAAAAGTTTATCTTTGAAAACTTCCAGTTCTTTTTTGGCGCCCGAAACGGTTTCCAATAACTTGGAAACATTAGTCATCTTTCCCGAACCTTTTGTATAGGCTTCGTAGGCCAATTCTTTGACAATGTATTGATAATAAGGCGCTTTCTCAATAGCGTGCCGCATAATGGCATACGCCGGATCTTCTCCTGCATGAACTTCCACTTCCTGCAATTGGAAATCTTTCAGTTTTAATGTTATCGTCAAATCGACATCTTCACCGGCTATTTTTACTTCCTGGTTTTTACTTTCGTATCCGATACAACGGACTTCCAACCGGTAGGCGCCGGGCGAAACTTTCAGTTGAAACTCTCCTTCATTGTTGGCAATTAAGCCTTGTTTGGTTTCCCTGATATAGATGGAGGCCGCCGGAACCGGTTCGCCGGTTTCGGTACTGACACGTCCTTTCAGAAGTTGTGAAAAAGAGGAAAGCGAAAATCCCAATCCAAGGACAAGCAAAAGATATTTCATAAATTTAGTCTATTTTCGACAAAAGTAAATAAAAAAATAAAATTTGGTCGTATCTTTGTGAAAAATACATTTAAGATTGTTGAGTAATGAAAAAATTATTTAATTTGTTGTTGATGACCGTAATCTATACGGTAGGAGTGAGTGCGCAGTCATTTAGTGTAATTGAAAGTAGCAGCGCGGTTTATGCCAAAGGAATATCTTCCGATGGAAAATATGTGGTGGGACAAGTGGGTTCCGATCAGGATTTAAAAGGAAATTATACTTTTATTTGGACCCGGGAAGACGGATTGATAACCTTAAATCCCGAAAATATGAACCGGTTGAACGAAGGAAATTCCGCCCTCAATGTTTCCCTTACGGGAAGGGCGGTTGGCGTGGCTCCCGATCCGAATAGGGTAGTTGATACTTACGAATCGTACCAACTGCCTTTAATTACGGCGGCTTACCGGGATTTGGGTGCCGGAACATGGAAAATTCTTCCGTTGACTACCACCAATACGCTTCATTATGGTTTCGGAAGTGTGGCTTATGCCATTTCCGATGACGGAAATATTATCGTTGGCGGACAAACTCCGGGCGGTCAAGCGGGAAGATATGCCGCCGGCTATTGGGATGTAAGCGATCCGGATGCTATTGTTTTTCATGAATTGTCATCCGAGACAAAAGCCGGATACGGTTCTTCGGTAACTGCTATTTCCGGGGATGGACGAGTGATGGGCGGTTATGAAAATATCGGTTGGAATCCTTATACCACCCTTTGGATTGATGGCGTAAAAAGCGCTATTCCCGGTTCGGGCGGCGGCGCTGTCACAGCAATCAGTAAAAACGGACGGTATGCCGTTTTTCAAAACGGAAGTAATATCCGCGCCAATCTATATGATATCGAAAAAGGGGAATTGATTAAATTCGACTTGAATACATTTACGCCCACACCGGCCGGATATTCCACACCGCGTGCGGTATCCGATAATGGCATTGTGGTAGGACATTGGGGCAATAATACGTTTTTGGGTGGAGATCTGCGCCAGGCTTTTATTTATGCTAAAACGTTAGGCATGGTAAGTTTAGCCGATTTCCTGACCGGTGCGGGCGGTTTGGGCATCGATTTTCAAGGAATAAATTTCTTGGAAGCCACCGGAATTTCAGCGGATGGAAGAATCATTACCGGCTTTGGAATGAAAGGCGGTAAAGCAGTCAGTTTTCTATTGGAAATACCGGAATTGCCCAACGGCATAGAACCCGTACAAAATGTATTTGTCGATTCTCCCTCTTACCGCAGAATCGTATTGAGTTGGGAAACACCTGAAACAGTGGAAAATGGCCCTGTAATAACTGCTTATAAAATTTATACGGATAATAATGTACTTCTGGAAACCGTAAATTCTACGGTACATTCGTATGTGCTGGATAATGTGGCCGACGGCACTTACCATTATTCGATTCAAGCGGTGTATGCCGATGAAGGTACAACCAAAGAAGCGGTGGCAAGTAAAACGGTAACCATTACGACCGGTAAAAAAACACTGCCGTTCTTCGATGATTTCAGCGATTACCAACCGGGCGGCGCTGTCGTTGAAGTAATGGAAATTCTGGAAGAAATTCCATTAAGCACCGGCTATTGGGATGTATCGGCCAATACAGTACCTTTCAAAAATAGTTGGCGGGTATATGAAAGCGGTTATCCGCATTGGTGCGCTTATTTCTTAGCTCCGGCGGCCGGAGAATACAACGAATCGCTGACTTCACCCTATTTGGATGCAAGCCAATTGACAGACCTCATCCTTTCGTTTAATGTACGGAGTCAGTCGGGTTCCCATGGGACACTGGCGGTAGAAATGTACGACGGCGCCGAATGGAGTCTTATTGCCAATATTCCCGTTTCAGGACGTGAAGTGTACGAATTTAAAAAGTATCCTGTAAATAATTATGCAGGAAAAGACAATATCCGGGTTCGTTTCAGAGCTTACGGCAACAACGGAACCATCCGGTGGTTTGTCGATAACGTGGAATTGACGGATAATGCCCGCCAGATTCCCGTTGAAGAGGCATTGGTTATAGCCGCCCGCACTGCGGACGAAACCGTTCATGTCAATTGGTCGGACCCGACCGGTTACGTGAAACTGCGTTACATGTGGGATGACAATGTGTATTATGGAGCGATTGGCAATGAGAAATTGCCTTTTATTGCAGCCAATATGTACCCGGCAGAAGATCTGACGGCCTACGAAGGATATAAACTGACTTCCATTTCTTTTTGGCGAACCACCAATCCGGATCCGTCAGCGCCGATGAGAAACCCTGTTTTCCGGTGGTTTGTTTCCCAGGGAGGCGAACGCTTATACAGCGCTCCGGTCACGACCGACAATTTCAAATGGAATACGGTTGAATTGGACGAACCGGTTGCGATAGATGTGACGAAACCGCTGTATTATGGTGTGGAAGTAGTGGAGTGCGACCCGCAGGATTGGCCGATCGGTAGCGGAACTTTTTATTCACTCAATTCGGTAGGCGGTATGGATATGGTGATTGCAGATGGCCGGGGCAATATCTATTCGGAAGATAACGGAACCACCTGGCGGAAATTGTCGGACGAAGGACCGATGATGGCGTATGACCTTTTCAGTATCCGCGCTACATTGGCGAAAGATCCGGCTGTACAACCCAAAGAACGCATCCGCGGCTACCAGATTTTACGGAACGGCGAAAAACTGTTGGATCCGATATTGTATGGAACCAATATGTTAGTCGAATTAAATAATTTTACCGACCTCAACCCGCTTCCGGTGGGAGAAGAAGCCTGTTATACGGTGAAGATTTATTATATGTCTCAAGTTTTTTCCAACGGTGTTACCGCGTGTATCACCCGGGTAAACGGCATCAACCTGATCCAAGGAGAAAACGGTTTAAAAGTCTATCCGAACAAGATTCAAAAGGGAGAAACCATTACGGTAGAACTTTCCGGTAATTGGAACGAATCCACCATCGCAGTGTACGACCTTTCCGGCAAGAATGTAAAAACAGTGAAAGCAACCGGTGAAAAAACGCCGGTGCCATTGGATTTGGAAGCCGGCGTGTATGTCCTGAAAGTGGATGACAAAGACGCTGTAAAACTGATTGTGAAGTAAAAAAGACGATTAGGAATATAAAAAAGGGTTGCGTTTCCGGCAAGACAGTACAGGCGCAACAAGACAAACCTGTTAAGTTTTAAAAACTTAACAGGTTTATTAAGAAACGCAACCCTACCTTCTTCGCCTGAATCAAAGGTTGAGCGCCTCCACCTCATCCCTAACGGCCACAGACCGGGCGGTTCAAGGGCCGGCTAAAGCGCTCGTTTTCAAATTGACAAATGGTCAAATTGACGAATTATTCATTTATCTTGCACCGGACGCTAAATTCATATGACTTACCGCTAACCGCACGTGTAACCCCCGAATACTCAAATGACACGTATCGATGATACGCACCAGTGTTAGACGCGCTACTGGTCCAGAAATTGGCTGTATCACCGAAAGAGTACGGGTTTCCACCGTTCCCGATCAGCCCTACTAGAAGCAAATCCAAGCCGCCATTGGCACTAGTATAGCTCTTACCGTTTGTGGCCTTACTGTTAACCTTAGTTTGGCTTTTCATTTGGCGACCCCAACTTGTCTCGGCGGTACCATTATCGGGACGCCAATTTGTCGAACCGGCAAAGTTATAGGTAGCTGCTCCGGAATAAGCTGTTGTTTGATCGGCGTATGGCGAGGGGTTAGAAGCAATTTCTTTTTCAAGCATAGCCCATTCATAATCACTCGGCAAGTGCCAACCGGACGGGCATATTCCCTGACGGGTAGAAGCGATCCCACTGAATGCATCACTCGTTTCGGTGTAGTTGGCGCCGACATTAGCCGCAGCCCAGGTATAAAGCAAACCATATTCCGGATGGGCGATGGTATCCACCGTAGCATTAGGGAAATAATAATAAGGTGAATTTGCAATACCTGAATTAGTTCCTTTCGTAATACTTCTAGACGTACCCTCTTGTAATGTCCAAGTCGAACGCAAGTTCTGCGTCATCCAACAACCGGCAGTTCCAAACTTAGAAGCGGTATAGGTATGGCCTTCGACATCGGAAACAGTAGTAGGGCAGCAAGCAGCATCCTGCACCTTGATATCTAAATAAGCCCATTTTTGTTCGCTATTATTATCAATGTAAGAAGCTCCGATACGGGCGGTCTTCACACCGGCAGCGCCGACAATCGTCTTGACATTGGAATTGAACGTAACATTGAAAGTGACAGAACCTGCACTTTCTCGGGAAGTTGTGGACGGTTGCGGAAGAACCGAAATCAATCCGTCAATGTCGCTCAAGATAGAAAACGACAACCTGCTGAAAGCGGTCGTATTCGTAAACGAATATTCTTTCACATACGCTCCACCGGCAAACGCATCGGAACGGCCTGTACCGGAAGTCACCAAGGCATCGTAACAGTCATCGCCCACAATTTTGTAATTGCCGTTCACCGGCGGGGTAGATGTAACAGTAACTGTGATTTCATTACTCGTTTGAGTAGCAGCAGCACAGTTTTTAGCAATTACTTTCGCTTTATACGTTCCGGCCCCAGCATTGAAAGCCATAGCATACGTAGCGGTATTGTAATCCGTTTCAGCTATTTTTGCATAATTAGCTCCTGTAGCATCCGTACGCCACCATTCATACTTTTTAAGTGTTTCGCTGCCGGAAAACTTATTCGTCCCGTCGCTCAATACTCCCAAGCTGACAGTACCGCTACTCCCGATAATCAGTGTAGCGCTCTTAGCTGTCAGGATGACATTCTGAATAGCGGCACAAGTCGGGTCGCCGTCAGCAGCCTCAACCGTACTGCCGGAAACCGGTTGCCAATCATTGCCGTCCCAGACATAAAGGCCTTTCTTGATTTTCTTCTCTGCATTTTCATTCGTGTTGTAAACAATCGTACCGGTCAGGGCGGCATTCGCTCCCTGAACAGAAGTAATACCCACAAAGCCTGTGGCAGGTATTTCCGACAAATCGGTGATTTCCACATTGGAAAGGATAAGCCCTCCTTTGACCGTACTATTCAAATCCAGAATAGCGCCCGCCTGAGGATCGCTTGTTCCACCAATCGTTACTTGTGCCCGAAGCCCCAAAGGCAACAGCACAGCTGCCATCAATAGCAGCATCATAAATCTTTTTTTCATTTTCTTTGTTACTTTATTAAATTTTTTAAAAACTTTCAATCCTAATTCCTAATTATCTGTAAAGAATTAAATGCTACATTCTGTCAAATCCGACACCGTCATTGCGAGGGCGTAGCCCGAAGCAAACCAGATACTTCCGTTTGCTGGTTTGCTTCGCTTCGCTCGCAATGACGATGAGATTGTTGCATTTATTTTTTGACAATTCATAACTTTTAATTTTCAACTTTCAACTTTCAATTATCAGAACCGTCTTTTGTCCATTTGGTCCCGGTCCAGATATAGACACCCCTGCCGGTAACAATATTGGTATTGTAAACCACTGCTCCGGTAAAGTTTGTATTCGGGCCGTCATTCACTCCGGCTACGATACCCGGAAAGATATTGGGATTGTCTTCCACTACCGGTATCTTATCCAACTCAATGATACCCACATTCGAGAGTAACAGACCGCCTTTCAAGGTACTGTTCAAGTTCAACAGCGCACCGGGAACATCCGGATCCGGATTCCCGCCGACAGTCACCTGCGCTTTCGCACTCCATACTCCCAAAAACAGGAGCACAAATACTAAAAAAAGATTTTTTCGCATACGTTATTTTTATTAAGTTTATAATCTGTTAAAAAGGGCAAGGCAACCGGATATTATAAATTCAATAATTATAAAAATGAAGAAAATGATGGGTTGCCTGTACCCTAAGTGGTGGGCGGGCGCGTTCAAACAGTTAAAAATGAGAGAGAAAAAACCATTGAACTGAAACGCCCGCCAATTTCCTACCCCCAACCCCCTAAAGGGGGCTTTAGGGACTGCGCATTTTCATTATCGTGCGTCAGCCAAGTCCCCTTTAGGGGATTTAGGGGTGATTTTTATATGTGTTTTTGAAAACATTTTGACTTGTTCTGCATGTCTGTAGAATTTATGCCTCCAAGTCCCGAAGAAGCGGTTATTTAAAATGAAAAAACGTGGGACTCAACTTTATTTGCTTAAGAGGTTCTCGAATACCCAAACTAACAAATAAGTTAAACCCACGACTTCACGTGAGCGTTTATTAACTTATTCTTGTTAGTTTTGAAATTTTCGAGATTTCTTAAGCAAGAATAAAAGCTAACGCTTTTTCTTTTAATGAATTATGTCTTTATAAACTATTTTCTATTTTGTAATAAACCCTTTTTTTGTTTATTTAATTGGCAAAGGTAATCTCTTTTTTCATATAAACCAAGGAATTATCAAAATTTAACGAAAAATCGCCCATTCCGTAATTATCCGGCTCCTGTAAATACTAATTTAGCGTAGAGGCGCCAATCGCGGAGCGATTACATTATTGTAGAAAAAATGATGACTATCCGCAATAATACCCCTAAAGCCTCGCAGAGGCGATATTTTATTAACCGTAGGTGTAGCGAAGCGCAACCTACGGATACAAAGGCAACCCTCATCGTAAGCCCTGCAAGGGCGATACTATGCAACAATATGTCGCCCCATTCGGGGCTTAGGGAGGAGAGGTCGGTTTCCTTTTCCGTAGGTTGCGCTTCGCTACACCT
>JAISKT010000102.1 GCA_031261295.1 Candidatus Symbiothrix sp.
TTGCAGGATAATCTGCCAAATCCGCTCTACATCTGCCTGTTCCGCTTTTCTAAATGTGATTGTATCTTCCATGAATTTTTTATGACCCCACAAATGTACACACTTTTTCAATCATTTCCTTCATTCAAAAATCCTAAAATTTGAATATTGTAAAAGCATTGATGGAAACTGAAATCAAAGAAATACAATAATATTCAAAAATAAAGTGAGATTGTTAATTTTTATTGCTTATTTTGCAGGCGCAAAGATAGGATGCAAAACGAAAACAGTCTAAATGAAAACAAAAAAGTTACTATCCCGGTCATTCTGGCTTATAATGTCCATACATCTAATTGTATTTACAGCCATTGGAGTATTCACTACTAAAGGATGGCGATTGCTTGTCATATTCCTGTTGGGATTGTTGGTTATCTTATTCTTCTGGTGGCTTTTACGCTTGTATTCAAGACATTATCCGGAACAACGTTTTGCTAAATTTCTGTCAACGATATTTCATTAAAAATACAATGGATATTCTTATTTTGGAAAAGGCAGAGTTCATCTAAAACCGGCATTTGTTTATCTCAAAAAAATTCTGTAAATTTGTTCAACATTATCAACAGGCGATAATAGATAGAAACAAGCATGAAACAGAATCAATTGACACCTGAAGAAGCACGTGTAATCGTTGGAAATTGAAATAAAATAATATGGCACTAAAAAAAGGAGATAAAATCCCTGAAATCTTAGGGAAAAATCAAAATGGAAAAGAAATCAAAGCAAGTGATTACCAAGGGAAAAAGTTAGTTATCTATTTTTATCCGAAGGACAATACTGCCGGTTGTACAGCCGAAGCTTGCAGTTTCAGGGACAATTATGCTGATTTACGGAAAGCCGGTTATGAAGTAGTGGGAGTCAGCGTGGACAATGAGAAATCACATCTCGGATTTATCGAAAAACAACACTTGCCTTTCGATTTGATTGCTGACACCGATAAAGAATTAGTGGAGAAATTCGGGGTATGGGGTGAAAAAAGCCTGTACGGAAGAAAATATATGGGAACTTTCCGGACAACTTTCTTAGTCGATGAAAATGGAATCATTGAATACATCTTTCTACCGAAAGAAATCAAAACGGGTACGCATGCCGCTCAGGTGGAATTAAAAATTCAAGAAGAAAAAAATGCTTAAAATTGGATGTCATTTTTTACCAAAAGTCAGGATATCTAAAAAAGAAAAGGTTGTCATCCCGACAACCAATCTTCATTGTTAACCTTAAATCTAATACCATGAAAAACACAGTACAAAGGTAAGGCATTTATGTTGTAAAACATAATTATTTGACATATTTTTTCTTACATTTAACATCATTTAACTATCAAATTTATTCGACAGATAAAACTAATCCTTTAAGATACTCTCCTTCAGGATGATAGATATTTATCGGATGATCGGCCGGTTGGGCCAATTGATGCAAAATTTTGACTTTTCTGCCGGATTGCGCCGCCGCACTGAATACCGCCAACCGGAAATCGTTCTTGGAAACGACTTGCGAACAGGAAAAAGTGAAAATAATTCCTCCGGGTTTGATTTTTTCAAAGGCAACAGCATTCAATTTACGATAGCCTTGCAACGCATTCCGCAAAACATTCCGGTGTTTGGCAAAGGCCGGCGGATCCAATATAATCAAATCGTATTGGTCGCCCATTCTATCCAGATACTTAAAAGCATCGTCTGCAAAAGATTGATGACGGGTATCTTCCGGAAAATTCAATGCGATATTTTCGTCAGTCAATGCAATGGCTTTGGCCGAACTGTCCACCGAATGAACCAACCGCGCCTCGCCCCGCATCGCATAACAGGAAAATCCGCCCGTGTAACAAAACATATTCAAAACGCTTCGTCCTTTGGAATAGCGTTCCAACAAACTGCGGTTGTCCCGCTGATCCACGAAAAATCCGGTTTTTTGCCCTTTGACCCAATCAACATGAAATTGCAAGTCGTTTTCAATGGCAATCGCGGGAACATTTTGTCCGCCAATCAAATAACCATTCTCCGCATCCAAATCCGCTTTGAACGGCAAGGTATCTTCCGATTTGTAATAGACATTTTCAATGGAATCGCCCAAAACTTCTTTTAGCGCTTCGGCCAATTCATTTCTGGAAAGGTGCATCCCCGGCGAATGGGCCTGCATGACAGCCGTATGGGCATAAATATCCACAATTAATCCGGGCAATAAATCGCCTTCGCCGTGAACGAGCCGGTAGGTATTGTTATGCGAATTTCCGGTCAGTCCCAATTGTTTCCGCAATTGATAAGCTATTTCCAATCGCTTCTTCCAAAACGTTTTATCAATGGGTTCATTCTCAAAACTGAGGATCCGAACGGCAATGGAACCAATCTGGCAATGTCCCAAAGCAATGAAATGCTTCCCGGAATCATACACTTCCACTATTTCACCTTCCTCCGGCGTACCGTCGATGTGGTGTATCGCTCCCGAAAACACCCAAGGATGAAACCGTTTCAACGATTCCTCTTTCTTGGGATTTAAATAAACTTTTTTATAGGACATAATTCTTCATATATTTTCAGACAAGCCCAGGCATCCAAGGCTGCATATCGCTTTTGCGGTTCGGTCAATTCATCTGCTTCCCAATTGGACAGCCGTTGCGTTTTGGAAATTTTTTTATTAAAAAGGAGTGCATATATTTTTTGCAAACTTATATCGTCAATATCGTATTCGTTCACAATTTTTTGTAAATCAAGAAACCCCTGGGGTTTAAATTTCAGTCTCCGGCCCATGGATTGAAAATCGTCTTTCAGGGACAATCCGATTTTTATTACCCCCGGATTGGTTAATAATCGAAGCAAAGCCGGCGGAAAATCAATCTTATTGAGACGGAACAGGAAACAAATATCATCTGTAGCTATCTGTATAAGCGCTACTCCATTGATAGATCCCTTTTTAAATGAGGGACGCGTTTCAGTATCGAATCCGAGCAACTCGAATTTCGAAAGATAATCCACCGCTTCATCAGTATCCTCTACTGTCTGAATTTCAAATATTCGACCGGTGTACTCTTCCACGGGAAATAATGATATTTCGTCCTTTGTGATGGTCTTTCCCAAGATGTGTTGTTTGTTTAATCCTCTATTTCTGATTTATACTTAATATAATGTAAAGCCCTTAAGGCATTTACCAAGCGCTGTCCCCAATATTTTTGAAAATTTTCAATACAGACTATCAGGGAATCGTTCATCGTTTCTTTTTGTCCGTTTTTGAAAACAGCGATAAAATTACCTAAATCCTGGTAAATATCAGCTAAATCTTCCGAAATTTTTACGGCAACAGGCGAATCGCTTAGTTTAATATCGGGATGAAACGTTTCCAGATATAAATTATCGTCACCCAGCAACTCACTGATATTCGTTTCGACTTGAGAATAAAATACTTCATCTACCTTCGTTTCCAAATCCGAATCATAATTTTCCTTAATTTCCGGCAGGATGGATACTTTCAGGTATAAAAGCGGTAAAACTTTTGTCATCGTATCGACAAAAGTTTTTTTATCCGTATCTTTCGCTTTTTCTACAAATACACAATATTCTAATGCAACTCGTGCAAAATCAACCGTATAATTTGAAAATACAACATCTTCCATTCCTATTTTGTTCTTCATTCAAATCAAATTGGCACAAAATTACTAAAAAGGAAAAGAACTTTCAAACATCTTCCACAATTTATCTTCCGGAACCGGTGCAATAATTTCAATTTCTTCCTTGGAAACCGGATGAACAAAGCGGGCTTTCCGGGAATGAAGGCTAATGCCGCCATCGGGATTGGAGCGGTCGAAACCGTATTTCAAGTCGCCTTTTACCGGGCATCCCATCTTCGCCAATTGACAGCGAATCTGATGATGACGACCGGTTTTCAGGTCTATTTCAAGCAGATAGTAATTATCGGAACGGGCAATCGTTTTGTACGAAAGAACGGCTTTTTTGGAATCCGGTTTTTCCGTATCGTAAGCGTAGGACTTGTTTTGCTTCTCGTTGCGAACCAGATAATGCACCAATTCGCCCTCCGGTTTGGGAGGTTGTTTTTTAACAATCGCCCAATACGTTTTCTTCACTTTCCCGTCGCGGAACATCTCGTTGAGCCGCGATAAAGCTTTTCCGGTCTTCGCCAAAAGCACCACTCCCGAAACCGGACGGTCCAGCCGGTGCGTCACGCCGATAAACACATTGCCGGGTTTGTCGTACTTCTCTTTCAACCATTGCTTAACGGTCTCCGAGAGAGGAACATCCCCGGTCTTATCGCCCTGAACAATCTCCGAACAAGTCTTGCTCACCGCAATAATATGATTATCTTCGTAAATTACCTTCATAAATAGAGAGTTAAGAACTAAAAACTAAGAACTAAAAACTAAAAGTTGCGCAAAGCGCGGTAATAGGCGTCAGCCAACTTTTAGTTTTTAGTTCTTAGTTTTTAGTTCATTAAGTGTTCATTCCGCCGTCGATTTGGATGACTTGTCCGGTGATGTAGGACGAGAGGTCGGATGCGAGGAACAGAGCGGCGTTGGCCACGTCTTCGGGTGTTCCGGCGCGGCGCAACGGAATTTGTTTGGCCCATTCAGCGCGTACTTCTTCCGAAAGTTGGTGTGTCATTTCCGTAGCGATAAATCCCGGGGCAATGGCATTGGCGCGTACACCGCGGGAACCCAATTCTCTGGCAACGGACTTGGCCAAACCAATCATACCGGCTTTGGAAGCGGAGTAATTGGCTTGTCCGGCATTTCCGTGCACACCCACTACGGAACTCATATTGATGATACTGCCGGTTTTTTGTTTCATCATGACAGGAGTCAGAGCGTGAACAAAATTGAACGCGGATTTCAGGTTGACATTGATTACCATATCCCATTGTTGTTCGCTCATGCGCATCATCAGACCGTCTCGGGTAATTCCGGCATTGTTCACCAAAATATCTACACGACCAAAATCTTTCACTATTTCATCCACCACTTTGTGCGTATCTTCAAAATTAGCGGCATTGGAGGCATATCCTTTTACTTTTACGCCCAACTCTTCGATTTCTTTGGCGGTAGCCTGTGCATTTTCATCGATAACCAAATCGGTGAATGCGATGTTACAACCTTCCCGGGCAAAACGAATGGCAATTGATTTGCCGATACCACGGGCAGCCCCTGTGACGACTGCAACTTTTCCTTCTAACAAATTCATTATAATAATCTTTTATATTATTTTTATTTCTTCATTACTTTCATTTTTTTCATTTCTTCCGTATTCCATTGAATAACAAATTGATAATGCTGTCTGTATTTCCCCTGCTGGAAGGGGTAAATCCACTCATGATCCCTCTTATATAGGGAACTTCCAAGCCTTTGAAAGCATGGTGGAGGATGGTAGCCATCGAAGACGTATCCTGTATTTCAAACAGTTCGCTTTTTACGCCTTCATCCAGAATCGCTTGAATATACGATATTTCACGCATATCAAAACCTTTCCGCACGTTTTCGACTCGCCAGATATCCCGGAAAAAATACGCTTTCAGTGTTCCGTTCCGGAAAACCACATCTTTAATAGATTCCAAACGGATACGGATAAATTCCAGTAATTTTTTATCGGCCGGTAAATCTTTATTGACGACCGTCTGAAGTGAATTATAGAGAATATTCAATTCCGATTCGATAACTGCATTGTAAATTTCCGTTTTACTTTTGAAATAGGTATAAAGTGTGCGCCTTCCTTTTTTGGAAGCGACAGCAATATCATTCATAGTCGTATTTTCCACGCCCGTCCTTGCAAAGAGAAGGCGAGCCACTTCTATCAATTTATCCCTGGTTTTTGCCATTGCTGTAGCCATAAAACTTGCACATTAGTTATATGAATGTGCAAATTTAATACAAAAAGCAGTTTAAACAAAGAAAAGATGAAAAAAGTTTGGTGAAAATTTGTTTTTAGGAAAAAAAGGTTTACCTTTGCAGTCCAATATCGCGGGGTGGAGCAGTTGGTAGCTCGCCAGGCTCATAACCTGGAGGTCGTTGGTTCGAGTCCAGCCTCCGCAACAAAGATAGAAAGAGTCTGATAATCAGGCTCTTTCTTCTTTATTTATAATTCCAAACATGTCTCATTCCAGCATCCGTAATCTCACGGAAGGTCCTATATTCAAACAATTGATACAGCTGGCGATGCCTATTATGGCGAGCGGTTTTATCCAAATGACTTATTCGCTTGTCGATATGGCATGGGTAGGCCGTTTGGGAAGCGAAGAAGTGGCTGCTGTCGGCGCTATGGGCATCATTACCTGGCTGTTGGCTTCGGTGTCATTGGTCACGAAAGTCGCCGCAGAAATCAGTATTGCGCAATCCATCGGCGCCAAACAGTTGGATAAAGCGCGAATATACGCTTCACATACGGTGACCATTGCCATTATTATGGGAATTTTCTTCGGTTTGGCATTCATTCTTTTTGCGGAGCCGGTTGTTTCCTTATTTAAATTAAAAGACAATATCGCCGAAATGGCTTGCGAATATTTGCAAATCGTTTGCTTAGCCCTGCCGATGTCCTTTTTATATTACACTTTTTCAGGCATCTACAACGGAACCGGACGAACGACCATTCCGTTTTACCTTTTGTCGGTAGGATTAATCTGTAATATGATATTGGACCCGCTCATGATATTCGGTATCCATGGCGTATGCGCCTGGGGAACCAATGGAGCGGCTATTGCGACAGCGCTTTCCCAAACGATTGTCGTGGCGCTGTTTGTCTGGCAGATGAAACGGAAGAACGGCATCCTCAACCGTTTTCCTTATTTGGTCCGCTTGCAAAAAAGCTATACCCGGCGGATAGTCAAACTGGGAGCGCCGGTTGCGGCCATGAATTGCCTCTATGCCACCATCAATTTGTATATGGCGCGGATTGCTTCCATTTACGGCGGGCATCTGGGCGTGATGAGCCAGACCACCGGCGGACAGATAGAAGGCATTACATGGAATACTTCGCAGGGATTTTCTACGGCTTTGGGCACTTTTGTAGCGCAGAATTATGCAGCCGGTCAAATTGAGAGAACCCGTAGAGCCTACAAATACGCCTTACTGATGCTGCTTGCCTTGGGAATCGTTGTCTCTTTTTCTTTTTTCTTTTTCGGAGAAGAAATTTTCGGCGTATTCGTACCGGAAACGCGGGCAAAAATGGCCGGAGGCGAATACCTGCGCATCCTGGCTTTTAGCCAGTTGTTTATGATGATAGAAATCACTACCCTGGGAATATGGAACGGATACGGCAAAACCATGCCGCCGGCTATTGTAAGTATCGTTTTTAATCTGGCGCGAATCCCGATAGCGTTGTGGCTAGCGCCGGTCTATGGAATAATAGGTGTTTGGCTGGCATTGACGATCACGTCTATCCTGAAAGGAATCATTAGTCCGGTGTGGTTCCGGCTGCGGCACAATTCTTGAGGAAAATGAAAAGGTATGAGGGTTGCATTTCCTGTTTTTTGCTTTTGCTATCCTTAAGAAATACAACCCTCTACCTTTGTTTTGAAAACCAAGGGTGCAGCGGCTCAACCTATTACACAATAATGCACAAGCCGAATAACCATTGAATTTTCAATAGTTTTATCTTGCCAAATACAGACCAAGAATTTAATCTATCCTTCGGCATCGAACCGATACCATAATATAGTCGTTACCGCCCGACGCCGCATACGATAGATGGTCACTGAATACGTCTACTTGCCCTATGAGATCTGCCGCCCAAAATCTGGATTCCACCCCATAGTACAATAGATTCTTATTCTTATCAAAAAAACCAACACGCGCAGTAGGCTGCGTAAAAATCGTTGCGCCGTTAGACTCGGGATGTGTATTTGCATATGCACACAGGGCTCGCGCACGGCCGGCCTCGGGCAGTGCCCAACCTTCGGGGCAAGCCGTTAGTGCTGTTGTCGCTCGGTAGTACGCCGACCCACTTATCGTACTGTCAGCACCCTGTGTTGTAAGCAAATTCACCGATAGCCACGTACCAATCGAGTCCGGATACGTATAATATGGTATATTATTGCCATATATTTTTGCGACACCGGCACCGGCAAACACATTTACCTTCTTGGTTCCTGTTTTCCCGCTTCCATCTTGTGCGGCGGCGGTAATAGTTACCGAACCGACAGCTTTGCCATATACCAGCCCTCGTTGGTCAACCGTGGCGATATTTGTATTGCTGCTCGACCATGCAACCCGTTGATTGGAAGCCGAGACCGGAGTAACCGTCACATCCAACTGCAAATCTTCATTCCTGCCGACAAGCGTATCGCCGGTGACTGTAAGACCTGTAACGGGAACTATCGGAGCGAGGGCATTCCATTTGCCGCCGTTCCAAAAATAGATGCCTGCACCTTGTCCATTGGTCATGGAAGCGTTGGTGTTGTAAACCATGGTGCCATTCAACGGATTGGCTCCGTTTAGTTGAGCAGCCGTAGAAGCCAAACTTACACGCGGCAGCGCCAATCCCAATTTGCCGACCGTAGTGGTATCGGCGGCATTCAAATCCAAAATAGCCGAAGTATTCGGATCGTCTGTTCCACCGATCCGTACTTGCGCATTCACACTTGCTGCACTCATAATGATGAGCGCCAGCGCTAAAAAAACAACTTTGTTCATTTTCATTGAATTTATTAATTTATTAATATTTGATTTTTTAAGTAAGGGTAAAGACAACCGGAATAAATTTATTAATCATATAGACATAAAAAAATAATCTTAAGTGTCTTACGTATTTTAAGAAGCTTAAAATACTTATAGTTGCCTTTACCCTAAAGGTGTAGCGGACAACGCATTATATTCAATAACTAAAAAATGAGAGTGAAAAAATCATTGAATAGAACTGTCCGCTAATATTTTGTCTACGGAAAATGGCCCGAATAGTATATAGAGGAACTCTTTATCATGCAATAAAAGCGTATCATGCTTCCAAGTCCCTATGAAGCGGTTATTTAAAATAAAAAAACGTGGGACTAATAACTTTATTTGTTTACAGAGGTTTTAGACGACCCGCTACGACAAATAAGTTATGCCCACGTGTATCCACGTGAACGTTTTCTTATTCCTGTCGTAGCAAAAGTGTCTAAATTTCTGTAAACAAGAATAAAAGCTAACGCTTTTTCTTTTAATGAATTATGTCTTTATAAAATGTTTCCTATTTTGTAATAAAAGTCTTTTTATTATTTAATTGGCAAAAGTAGTCCTTTTTTTTATATAAACAAAGAAATAAGCAAAAATTAACTATTTTTCCTGCGGTTGTCCCGTAATTTGCACCTTTTATAATTCGTAGTTTCCAATTAATTCTTACCTTTGCGGTCGGTTTAATTTAATTATTTATGATGATTCAAGTCATTAAATCCAAACTGCACCGGGTGACCGTAACGGAAGCCAACCTCAATTATATTGGGAGCATTACCATTGATGAAGATTTGATGGATGCAGCCAATCTGATTGAAGGTGAAAAAGTGCAGATTGTGAACAACAATAACGGTGAACGTATTGAAACATACGTTATTAAAGGAATTCGTGGTTCGGGTATGATTTGCTTGAATGGAGCGGCTGCACGGAAAGTTCAACCCGGCGATATTGTCATTATTATGTCTTATGCACTGATGGATTTTGAGGAAGCCAAACTTTTTAAGCCGGTAATTGTTTTTCCGGAGACGGCTACTAATAAAGTCCTCTAAGATATGCTTGATTTTATACCTGTAACGATCGACGATAAAGAGACGATCCAGCCTTTTTTTGATAAGAACATTTTCAGAAATTGCGACTTTTCTTTTTCCAATATTTATAGCTGGAAACATCTGTATAATACGACTTTCGCATTGGAAGACGGTTGGCTGTACATCCGTTTTCAGGCCGACGGGGAATTGCCGGGCTATTTATTTCCATTGGGAGAAGGCGATTTGAAAGAGGGCATGCAACGGATTCTGCGGGATTCCGAACGGCGGGGCGATGATTTCCGTTTGTACGCGGTCACGAAGGAGATGTTTGACTTGATTGAAAGCATCTTGCCCGGCCGGTTTGTGTATGAAAAGGAGCGGGCCTGGTACGAATATATTTATTCTTCCCAAGACTTGATAACGCTTGTCGGGAAAAGATACCAACCCAAACGCAATCATATCAATAAATTCAAACGTACCTATCAGTGGGAATATCTTCCGATTACGAAGGAAATTATCCCCGATTGCCTGTCGCTGTATAAACGCTGGTGCTTGGAAAACGGCGGCCGCAATACCGAACAATCGTTGCAGGAAGAACGGATAGCGACCGAAAAGTCTTTCTACAATTATGAACGGTTGGGATTGATTGGCGGCGCTTTGCGGGTAAACGGGGAGATACTGGCTTATTCCTACGGCCAGCCCCTGACGCACGATACATTCGGGGTGCATGCCGAAAAATGTTTGTACGATATCGACGGCGGTTTTGCAATGATGAACCAACAATTTGCGGAACACAATTGTGCGGATTACCTTTATATCAACCGGGAGGAAGACATTGGCTTAGACTCGCTTCGCCAGGCAAAAATGTCGTATCATCCGGCGATTTTGCTGGAAAAAGGGTTTGTGAAAATGAACGGATAAAACGCTGTATGATTCAGGAAGGAGAAGAAAAATATAAAGCGGCTTTAAAAGAAATGTGGAAACAGTGCTTTCCGACCGACACCGATGCGTTTGTCGATTTCTATTTTGATGCGGTATATCAAAACGATGAAACACTGGTTTACGTGGAAGATAATCAACCGGTGGCCGCCTTGCAAATGATTCCTTATACGATAAAAACAGGTCATACGCTTCACCCGGCCGGTTATATCTCCGGTGTGATGACGCATCCCGGTTACCGGAAGCGGGGCTATATGGAAAAACTGCTGAATGCGGCGTTTGAGGCGATGCAACAAAAAGGATACGATTATACGTTCCTGATTCCCCAGGAAGAATGGCTGGTCGGGTTTTATGGGAAGTACGGGTTTCAGGTATTTGTGTCGCCCTCTCTTAAGAATCTTAAGAGGCTTAAGAGGCTTAAGGATCTTAAGAAGCTTAAGGCTTACGATGAGCATGCCCGGTTTCTCTTGACAATACCTAATGCCGTCTTGAAATCCGAAAGGCAGTTTGCCAACATGGTTGTGGACTTTTTGGCGGAGGGCGGCGAATTCATCGACTCGAAAGAAAAACAAGGTATGATTAAGAAAATCAACCCTTTGGTGGAAACGGTTACCAGTCTTTATTTAGGCCGGATGCTGGATTAATGGTATGAAGTACACTCAAATCTGGAAAATTACTTATCCGATTTTGCTGACCTTGTTGGCTCAGAATCTGATACAAGTTATTGACACTGCTTTCCTGGGACATGTCGGGGAAGTGGAATTGGGAGCTTCTGCCATTGCCGGAATTTATTATATTGCCATTTTTACCATCGCTTTCGGGTTCAGCAACGGTTCGCAGATATTGATCGGGCGAAGAAACGGGGAAGGTAACTACCACAAAATCGGCGAAATCGTTGTCTTTGGCGCTGTTTTCCTTTGGGTAATGGCTTTATTGATTTTCCTGTGTACCCAAGCGTTTTCAGGAGCTATCCTGGGCCGGCTTTTGTCTTCGGAGAAGGTGTTGAAAGCATCTCTGGAATACTTGGATTGGCGGATTTGGGGCTTATTCTTTGCTACGACCAATGTGATGTTCCGCGCGTTTTTTGTTGGGATTACCCGTACCAAAGTGCTGACTTTCAATGCTATTATCATGGCTTTGGCCAATGTCTTTTTCGATTATGTGTTGATATTCGGACATTGGGGATTCCCCGCAATGGGTATTGGCGGTGCGGCCATAGCCTCGGTGATTTCCGAAGTGGTTTCCGTTGTCTTCTTTTTGATATATATGGCTTGTGCGGTCGATTTGAAGAAATACGGTTTCACAGGCATTGTATGGACGCATTTGCAGGTGATACGGAATATTCTCAATGTTTCTTTTTCATTGATGATACAATATTTCCTGTCGCTAAGTACCTGGTTGATTTTCTTTTTGGCGATTGAACGGATGGGCGAAACCACCTTGGCCATTTCCAATATTATCCGTAGTTTTTACATGATTATCGGGATTCCGGTTTTTGCGTTAGCTTCCACAGCCAATACATTGGTCAGCAATATTATAGGTGCTGGAAAGCAAGACGAGGTAATGCCGTTGATTTGGAAAATAGTGCGTATGGCGATACTGATCAGTTCCGTATTTGTCCTCTTTTTGGCGTTGTTTCCGGAGTTGTCGTTGAGTATCTATACTTCCGATCCTGAATTGATTCGGGAATCCATTCCCTCACTGTATGTCATTTTGGGCGTATTGATGGTACTGTCTGTCGGAAACGTGTTCTTTCAATCTGTCTCCGGGACAGGCAATACCCGTTCAGCCTTGTTGATAGAGGTTACTACTTTGGTTTTGTACGTGCTTTGGATGGGTTTTGTCGTCTTTTATCTGCAGGCGTCCTTGGCTGTCTGTTGGACGACCGAATTGATTTACGCCTTTTTTATCGGCTTGTTCAGTTTTATCTATTTCAAAAAAGGCAATTGGAAGAACAAAAAAATATAGCGGCGGTTCGTAACCTCTGTAACTGTAAATCAAAGATTTAGAAATAATTGTTTTTGGTCTTGAATTAATCTTTTTGTTTCTTCCAAATTTGTTTCTTCTAAATTTGCATTTTGCAAATTTGCTTCTTTCAAATTTACTTCTTCTATATTTGCACCTGTCAGATTTGCGTATCGCAGATTTGCGTATCTCAGATTTGCTCTTTTTAGATTTGCCCTTTCCAAATGCGCGGATGCCAGATTTGCATTTTCCAGATTTGCATTTTCCAGATTTGCTTCTCTCAGATTTGCTTCCCTCAGATATGCTCCTTCCAAATTTGCTCCTCTCAGATATGTTTTTTCTAAGTGCGCTTTTTCCAGATGCGCTTTTTTCAGATGCGCTCCTTTCAGATTTGCTTCTCTCAGATCAGCTTCTCTCAGGTCAGCTCCTTCCAAACTTGCCAATGTGAGATCACAATATCTTAAATTTGATAATTGAAAATTGGATTTATATAGATCTTTGACATGAAGTATTGATGTGCTTAAATCCAAATGATTACAAAATTTAAGAATAAAAACATTATCTTCTTTTCTTTGTCCGGATAAGCGCCCAATAAACTCTCCAAAAGAAATTTCTTTATCCGGCCACTCAACTTTAGACACTATATTTGTAATTTCTGCAATGACACTATGAATAACCAATAATGCCTTTTCAGAGTTCATAGCTTGTTTATTTTCTTCTTTAAAAGTATTTCTCTTCTCTAATTTTTCTATAGGCATACCCTTATTCAAAACATATTCTAAAAGTTTTACAACCGTTTTTTGCCATGATATCAATAGACTAAAATTCATTTTACCAACCAGTTTCAATTCATTGCTTATAAATTTTATTAAATCGAAATCAAGTGTTTTTACTCCAAATACTTGTATCCATTCAACTAAACATAACTCCGGTGTTTTTTCTTTTTTTACTAATCGTTCGTGAATGGTTTTTAATTGGCGGACAATTTTTTTTGCTGTCAAATATTCACAAAAACTTTTATGAGTGAATTCAAATGTTTGTGAACCTTTTTCACTATGCCCGGCATGACGGAAATAGAAGGCAGCAAGTAAAGAAATAACACCCTGATCCGCATCTGCTATAAAGCTTTTTAATTGGCAGGTTAAATCACTATCTTGGAAATGAGAATTTATTTTGGCAACAGTAGTAGTACGTCCTTCGCTATGCCAAGCACACAATGCGATTTCTTCAAAGATTAAACAGAAATCTTCTAAATCCATTTTTCCTACGGTATTGTTTTTCTGTTCTCCCGAATATTTCCTTTGAAATACAGCTTCCAATAAATCGGAATAAATTTCATTCAGATTTGTTTTTGGGGAAAAATTGATTTTCCCTCTTTGATAACTTAAAGCTACTAAATAATTAAGTAGTGGCTGAGCTGTTATTTCGTCAATTTCCCGTGTTTTCAATTTTTGTGGAAGTCCGGAATAATTTTCCCTGCTTATCTGTCCGTATTTAGTCCACCAAACATCACGTTGATCTATCTTTAACAAGTTATCCTTATCAATATATTCTTTTATATCTTTATCTTCATCGGTAAGATAATAGGGTAATAACCTTAATACTTGTCCTTCATTTTTGAAATCACCTTCGTTCTGTTGGACAACCACATCTCTTCCGGTAATAATGATTTGAAACCTACAATTTCTTTGGTTGAAATTCGATACACTTCTTGCGATTTCATGCAAGAAATTTTGTGCAATTTCCGTAAGCATTTTTCCTTGCATGGATAATTCATCCAATCCATCAAACAAAAGAATTATCTTGTCTTTTTCGTCATTTGTGATAATATCGGAAGAAAAAGATTGAGTTTCTTCTGTAAGGAAACCATTTATCGTTTGATTTAACCTTTCGCTAATCTTACAACGATGCAAAGGTATAAATATTACTTTTTGCCTTTGTTCTGCCAATTTGGCGGCAAACAATTTAAGGAAAGAAGATTTACCCAAACCAGGCCCCCCATGAATAATACGTGTGTGGTCTTCTTTATCTCCTTTTTGAATCCAGTTGCTTAGATACGATTCGATGTCAATAACGATTTCCTTTTCTTTTTTATCCCTCTCATTATCTATCCTGCTATCTATCCTTTTTTTCTCTTTATAGCAGGCTCGTAAAGGAATGTATATCTGTTTGAGGCTGAAGGATTCTGAAAATACAGGTTTGAGAATTTCTTTTTCAAGTTCAATAAAATAATTATTCCATTCCACTTCTTTTTTTACAGCCGGATCGAAAGGGGTATTAATAATGCCCTTCAATGAAGAATATAATTTTTCATTATTACTCCATTCCTCACGCAGGGCTAATATAAAATAACTGTCAAATCGATTAAGAATATTTGAGATTTCATATTCTTCAAAATCAAAATAACCCAGGTATTCTTTTAGAATAGGTTTTATATTGTTTATCAGAGGCAAACTTTTCGGATTATTGAAAAAATCAATACCTATAAAATACTCCTTGTTTTCTAAATATTCATTTAGTTTTTTATCTAATGGTTCTGTTTCTATATCCTCTTTTTTTAAGCGGTAGTCAAACTCGGATATTAGTTGTAATAAAGCGTTTACCAAAGAACGGCTGATTAACTTCCATCCAATCATACCCGGATTATCTTCCCGTTTAATAGAGTCGAATACGGTATCGATTATAGCGTCCGGAACACGTTGATAGTTTTTTATTGCAGTATTTGTCAGTACTTTAGTAATTCCTTTCAGAAGTTTTAGTACTTGCACTTCAGGCTTTGCAAAGGTACTTGAGTCTAATGGTAAACCCGCCGGATTCATCTCAATGTTTTCCATATATAATTATAAAAAGATTATGTCGCACTTACAGTGACAAATATACAACTTTTTTTAGTACAAGACAGATTTGAATTAAATTCTCTTTAACATTTTTTGCACGTTAAAATAAGGATATTTGAGATAAGATTCGTAACTTTGTATCCGATATTGGTTTCATTTTAAGAAACGCTTATTATTTATTATTAATTATAAAATAAAAAGATCATGTTGAAAGCAAAAAATCTTTACAAATTTGCATGGGTTATTCCTGCGATAGCAGGTTTAAGTTTAATGGCTTACGCTCCGGCTGTAAGTGAATCCCAGGAAATCAAAAAAGAATTACAATCTGAAAAAGTAATTACAGTTGACAGATCCGTTCACGATTTTGGAACTATTGGAGAAGATAACGGTAATGTAAGCGCCGTATTTGTTGTTACGAATAATACAGGCGCTCCTATCGTTCTTACCAATGTAAGTGCATCTTGCGGTTGTACAACCCCCAGTTGGACGAAAGAACCCATTGAACCGGGAAAAACAGGTGAAGTAACAGCTACTTATAGTCCTAAAGGCCGCCCGGGGCCGTTTGATAAATCAATTACGATAACCACCAGCGGAGATCCTGAAAGATTGGTCGTTCATATCAAAGGAACTGTTGAGTAAGTAAAGGATTATCATACCATGGACACAACACAACTTAAGGACAAATTTATTGAATTATTCGGGCCCGACGGAACGCTTTATACTTCGCCGGGCCGAATTAATTTAATTGGGGAACATACGGACTATAACGGAGGTTTTGTGCTTCCGGGAGCTATCGACAAAGCGATGTATTGCGTGATCAAACCAAACGGAACCGATAGGGTAAAGGCTTTTGCTTTAGACCTGAACGAGTCTTCGGAATTTGGTTTGAAAGAAGAAGATAAACCGAAAGAAGGCTGGGCTAAATATATATTTGGCGTAGCCCGCGAAATGATTAAAAAAGGGAAAGAAATTCCCGGATTCGATATTGTAATTTCGGGAGATGTTCCGCTGGGAGCAGGCATGTCGTCTTCGGCGGCTTTGGAAAGCGCTGTCGGTTTTGCCTTGAATGATCAATTCAAATTGGGATTCACCCGCCCGGAATTGGCCACCATCGGCCAATCTACCGAGCATAATTATGTCGGCGTAAAATGCGGAATCATGGATCAATTTGCTTCCTGCATGGGAAAAGAAGGTTCTTTGATTCGCTTGGATTGCCGTTCATTGGAACACGAATATGTGCCTTTTGATCCGAAAGGATACAAATTGGTGCTTTTAAATACTTGTGTAACACACGAATTGGCTTCTTCCGCCTACAACACACGCCGGGAATCCTGTGAGAGGGTAGTGGAGGCTATTGCTCAAAAACATCCGGAAGTGAAATTGCTCCGGGATGCGAATCCGGAAATGCTGGAAGAAGTAAAAGACAAAGTCAGTGCGGAAGATTATACGCGGGCTGATTTTGTGATTGGCGAAATTCAACGCTTGCTGGATACGTGCGAAGCCTTGAAAAAAGGCGATTACGAAACGGTAGGAAAGAAAATGTATGAAACCCACGAAGGCTTGAGTAAAAAATACGAAGTAAGTTGTCGTGAATTGGATTTCCTGAACGATAAAGCCAAAGAACTCGGAGTAACCGGCTCCCGCGTGATGGGTGGCGGATTTGGCGGATGTACCATCAACTTGGTGAAAGAAGACAAAGTGGATGAATTCGTTAAAAATGCGTCCGAAGCCTACGAAAAAGAATTCGGTATCCAACCGAAAGTCTATGATGTTGTGATAAAAGACGGCGCCAGGAAAATAGACTGATTTAATTTGCTTTTAAATAATAAAAAAGATACTGTTAAAAAAATAGTATCTTTTTTTATTATTTTTTCCAACTATTTTGTATAAATGAAAAACACTTCTTTTTTATCTCTTTTCCTTTTTTGCCTTCTGGCAAATACTTCCGTATCCGGACAAACCTCTTCAAAGCTTCAACCGGTGAATATTATTGGAACCGTCTATAGCGTTGATTACGATAATAATAATGGCCGGTCGACAACGGTAAATACGAAGAATAATGCTTTCGATGGGAATTTCGATACTTTTTTTGCTTCGTACGACCGTTCCAATACCTGGGTGGGATTGGATTTGGGCGAAAAAACGGTGATTACCAAGGTTGCTTATGGCCCACGCACGGAATGGGCGCAACGCTTGGAGTTGGGTGTTTTTGAAGGAGCGAACCATCCTGATTTTGGGGATGCAGTTCTACTGGGCGTTATTCAAGAAACACCGGTTGAACGTAAATTGACGGAATTACCGGTAAATAATTCCCGGGGATTTCGTTATGTCCGTTACGTAGGGCCTCATGATGTCCGGTGCAATATTGCCGAATTGGAATTTTACGGATACAAAAGTGAGGGAAACGACTCTCAATTAACCCAAATTACCCGTATTCCCGATGTAATTATCCATACAACCAATGCCCGGGATATTACGTCAAAAACGGAATATATTAAAGGAATGGTGACTTTCATTTCAAAAGACGGCGCTGTTGTTTATACCGACAGCTTAGAAATCCGGGGTAGGGGAAATGCCAGTTGGGGATTTGAAAAGAAACCTTACCGCATTAAATTGGCGAAAAAAGCCCGCATATTAGATAATCCGGCTGAAGCCCGGAACTGGACTTTAATTAATAATTACGGAGATAAAACGTTGATGCGCAACTTATTGGCATTCAATCTTAGTCAGAGTATGCAAATGCCTTATACGCCCGCCGGTCAACCGGTTAATGTTTATTTAAATGGTGAATACAAAGGCTGTTATCAATTATGCGATCAGATAGATGTCCGGAAAGACCGGGTCGATGTGAAAGAAATGAAACCAACAGATATTTCCGGGGAAAATCTTACGGGAGGATACCTTATTGAAATTGATGCGTATGCTTATGACGAAGCCAAATGGTTTAATTCCAGCCGGAATACGCCTGTAACCATTAAATCACCGGATGATGAAGCGATTGTTTCACAGCAATTTGATTATATCAATTCTCATTTCAACCAATGGGAAACGGCTGTTTATTCTCCCGGTTACAAAAATCCGGATACCGGTTTCCGTAAGTATATGGATACGAAAACGTTCATTCGTCATTTTCTGGTAGGTGAATTAAGCGGAAACACGGATACGTATTGGAGTGTATATATGTATAAACAGCGGAATGATGACAAATTCTATTTTGGTCCGGTATGGGATTTTGATCTCGCTTTTGAAAATGATAACCGGACTTATCCTGTTTGTGGCCAGACCGGAAATAGTGATTGGATTTTTAGGCGGGGAAGTTATGCCGGAGAAGTCCGTACTTTAGTCAACCGTTTGCTTACGGATAACGAATTCTATAAGGAAATACAAACCACCTATTCCAACTACCGGGATTGGGGGCGTATCACCGAAGAAAAACTGATTGACCTCGTGGATTATTATGCCGTCCTGATGGATTCTTCTCAAAAAATGAATTTCAAACGTTGGAATATATTAAATCAACGGGTACATCAAAACAATCAACCGGCAGGAAGTTATGCTGGGGAGGTAAATATTGTAAAGAAATACCTGAAAGCCCGGATTGCCTGGATGGATAAAAAGTTGAGTTATGTGCCCGATCCGGATAATAAAGAACCGGAACTTCCTGTGGCCATAGGAAATCCCGGTCTTGCTTCTCTTAGACTATGGACAGCGAGCAATACGATTCATATTGAAGGTATTACAGAATCCACTTTTGTAGAAGTCTTTAATTTTATGGGGCAAGTTGTTCACCGGCAAAAGACCACCGGTGCGCTTACACTTGCCGTTTCACGAGGCGTTTATATTGTTCGGTTTTCCACTTCTCAAGGAGAAATCCAAACAACCAAATGCTTCGTTACTGATTGATAAATTGCGGCATGATGGCTTGGCGGTAATCGTAATTTTGCCAGGCATTCAGCATTTTCTTTTGTTCGTAAGTTTCTTTGCCCATCAGCCCCTGGGTCATCCGTTCGCTGACACTTTCGGACGAATTTTCCATCAGGCTTGTGAAGAAATCTTTTTGAACCGGATATTCTCCAAGGGAGTAATCACTGATTCCGGCTAATCCGGCCGCTTCTTTGATAGCCACGTCGATACCGCCTATTTCGTCCACCAAACCCAATTTCAAGGCTTGGTTTCCGGTCCATACGCGGCCCTGGCCAATGGCGTCAATTTCTGCTTTCGTTTTTCCGCGGCCTTCTGCACAACGGCTTATAAACAAGTCGTAACCTCTTTCTATGTACACCTGTATCAGGGCGCTTTCTTCGCTATTCAGCGGGCGCGCCGGTAATAATCCGAGACCGATCAACGGAATAGATAAAACATCATCGGCAAAATTGGAATGTTTGTTGGTCGAAACACCATCGTAGGTAGCGCCCATTTTCTTGGCCAATTGCGCACCGCTTGGAATTAATCCGAAGATACCAATCGAACCGGTCAACGTGCTGGGTTCGGAAACAATTTTATTGGCGCCGCAAGAAATATAATATCCGCCCGAAGCGGCATAATCGCCCATGGAAACAACGACCGGTTTTACTTCCCGCAATTCTTTTACGGCATGCCAGATTTGTTCGGAGGCATAAGCGCTTCCGCCCGGAGAGTTGACACGGAAAACGACTGCTTTGACATTCTTGTCTTCTTTTAATTTATTCAATTCCTTTACATATTCCTTTGCCGTGATACTGCCTTGGGAATAAAATCCCGATAATGCATCCGAAATAATTTCACCTTCGGCATATAAAACGGCAATTTTATCCTTGCTTGTTTTCTTTTTGTTTTCAGTGATTGTTTTCAGGTCTTTTACGCCGGCATATTTCAGTTTGGCATCTTCTTTCAATCCCAATTTTTCTTTTAGGTATGCCTCTACTTCGTCCCCGTACTTCAAACCGTCTATCATTTTATAACCTACAAGGGATTCGGGAGTTGAAAACATCAAACATTCGTCTGCATATTTGTTCAATTGTTCTACGGAAATGCTGCGGCTTTCGGAAATACCGGTTAATAAATTTCCCCAAATATCATTCAGGAAAGCGGTAACCTGTTCGCGGTTAGGCTCGCTCATTTTGTCTTGAATGTAGGGTTCAACGGCCGATTTGTAAGTTCCTACTTTAAATACTTGCATTTCAATACCCCATTTTTCAAGAACACCTTTATTGAATTGAATGGAAGAAGCCAATCCGCGAAAATCCAATGTACCTTGCGGGTTCATGAAAATTTCGTCCGCAACCGAAGCCACATAATAAGAACGCTGGTTGAAATCTTCCCCGTAAGCAATGATAAATTTACCGCTTTCCTTGAAGTCCAACAAGGCTTTACGGATAGGTTCCACTGTTGCGTAACCGGAATGGGTATATCCTGCATTCAGATAGATACCTTTGATTTTGTCATTGCCTTTTGCTTTTTCGATAGCGGAAAGAATATCATTCAATCCATACGTCTCGGATGAGCCTTGAAATAAGAAATCGAAAGGGCTGGGTGTTTCCCGCTCGGAGATACTTGCATTCAAATTTACTTTGAGAATGCTGTCTTTCTGTAAGTTATATGCCGGAGAACTTCCAAAGGAAGCGGCTATTCCTATAAAAATGATAAAGGACAGAAAGAATAAAATGATACTGGCGATGATTACCCCCAACGTGGAGGCAAACATCATTTTGAAAAAACTTTTCATATTCTATATTTAATTATTTTTGATGATTCTATTCATTTTTCACGCCATTCATAATGATTTCAATGAAATTATTGGCATCCAAAAAGTTTTTCGCTGTCAGGCGAACATCTTCCAGGGTAACCCCATTCACAGCCTCTACATAACCGGTATAACCATCGTAGCCGTCTTTGTAATAGTTGATTATGGATTCGTTCCAATACTTATTGTCTTCCAATTTTTCCGGATACTGTTTCAACAAAAATTCTTTGGCTTTTTGAAAATCTTCGGTACGCGGGCCATTCTCTACCAAAGCTTTGTATTCTTTGTGAATAATTTCCGTTAGATATTCTTTTTTGGCAGGGTCGGTTTCAAACTGAATAATTAAAGTAATTCTTCCCTTGGGATAATTCTCCATATCTGCATTAACACCTACACCGTAAGTTCCACCTTCATCTTCACGTACTTTTTCCAGATACAGGATACGCAAAATTTGCGACAAGTAGTTTAATTTGAGCTTGTTTGCCAAGGTATAATCCATGGTTGACCAGTATATATCAATAACCGTTGCTCTGGGCGTTTCCCCCACTTTGTCGAAATGATTTTGTTTGATACCGGAGTGAAAATCTTTATTGATTTTTGCAAACGATTCTTTCCGATTGGTAGAAGGCAGTGAACCCAGGTATTGAGCGATCAAGTCTTTGGAAGTTACAGGGTCGATATTTCCGACAAATACGAAAGTAAAATCGCTTGCATCTTTGAAACGGTCTTTGCGCCAGTTCATAATGGTTTGATAATTCGCTTTTTCCAAGTCGGCAGTACGAAGGCGTGCATAGCGTGTTTGATTGACCTGCACTTCTTTGGTTATGGTGTCGTTCAAGGCTACGGACGGGTTCGTTTCTATGCTTTCCAATTGTGATTTCTTTTTGCCGATAAAGGCTTGAAAGGCATCTTCATCCGTTCTCGGCGCCGTAAAGTTCAAATAGATCAATTGCAGCATCGTTTCAAAATCTTTCACGGTAGAGTTGCCCGAAAGTCCTTCGGAAGTAAGGTCCACCTGCGTATTGACTGATACTTGCTTGCCTGACAATACTTTGGTCAAGTCGGTTTTGCTGAAATTGCCCAAGCCGCCCAAGTTAGCCACGTCGTTATACAACTGGATATTGACCGGATCGTCTTCGGGGAATAAGGACGAACCGCCCGGACTGGTAGCCGACATCAAAATTTCATTATCCTTGTTTTGCGTAGGTTTAATCACTACTTTCACCCCATTGGAAAGTGTATAAACCGTTGCATCAAAGTTTTTATCTTGTGTTTCGTTCACTATTTTACCGCCTTTCAGCGTTTCACTCAATAAAGGCTCGTTGCTGACTGTTTCTGCATAGGGTTGCACTTCGTCCTGGCGGGCATCCTTAAACCACGCCAAAATTTGTTCTTTGCTTGGAATCAGAATACCTTCTTTTTCGGGAAACTGAGCTGAAATCACTATGTTTTTATCGCTTATTAATTTTTTGATATAGTCATTTAATTGATCGACTGTTAGTTGCGGTGCGATAGAATTGAGAATATTGTATTCCATTTCAATACCCGGAATGTATCCGCCTTCGAGAAAATAGTTGACATATTTAGTACTATAACGACTATTTTTCTGCTTATCTTTGTCTTTGAATAAATTTTCGAAGAACGTAAGACGGTTGGCAGTAGCCCGTTCAAATTCCGAAGCCGTAACGCCGAACTGTTTTAGGCGTTCGAGTTCATGAACAAGTGTTTTGAAACCCAATTCCGATTCATTACCTTTAATAGTCACTTTGCTCAACAAAGATTCTTTGGTCACGAATTCGGAGAACCAAACATTGTTCAATTCGGCGCGCACAAAAGGCGGATTAGCCTGTTGAGTCAGTTCCGTAAAACGTTCTTGCATAATACGGTACAACAAATCATTAAAATGATCGGTAATGAGACCGACAATACTTTCGCGCATTTCACGAGGCATAACATCGTGTTTGAAATCAATCGAAAAGTCGATAGAAGTCCATTCTTTGTCGCTCACGATACCCACCAAAGGTTCCTCATTGTCTTCTACCGTGTAATAAATCCGTTCGGCAGGATTGACCGGTGCGGGAATATCATCAAACACGGCTTTTAATTTGCTTTCCACTTGGTCCACATCTATATCACCGACAATAATAAAGCACTGTAAATCAGGACGATACCATTTTTGGTAGTACGCACGCAGGACTTCCGGCTTAAATGTCTTTAAAAAGTCTTCCTCGCCAATTATATTGCGTTTGGAGAGCTGACTATTAGGTGCGATTTGCGGGATCAATTTTTCCCACATGCGCCATTCAGCATCATTGCGGGTACGTTTTTCTTCCACGATAACTCCTCTTTCTTTATCAATGTCCTTTTCTTCCAGCAATAAAGCGCCCGACCAGTCGTGCAAAATCAACAAGCAGGAATCCACTACACCTTCCCGCACAACAGGTACATTATCGATGTTATATACTGTTTGTTCAAACATTGTTCCGGCATTCAGATTGTATCCGAATTTCACACCGATGCTTTCCAAATAACTGATAACACCATTGCCGGGGAAGTTCTTAGAGCCGTTGAAAGCCATGTGTTCCAGGAAATGCGCCAAACCGTTTTGGTCATCATTTTCCAGGATGGCTCCTACTTTCTGAGCAATGTAGAAATCGGCTTGCCCTTTCGGCAACTCGTTGTGACGGATATAATACGTCCGCCCATTCTCCAATTGTCCGTAACGAACTTTTGGGTCTATCGGCAGGGGCTGTGCTTGCTGAGCAAACAGGCTTGCCGTGAAAAACAGGATAAATCCTGCAAACATTGAGATTTTTTTCATATAATTTGTTCTTTTACTGTCTATTGATTAGTAATAGACTGATTGTTAATACTGTTTTTGTTTTCATTGCAACTATATTTATATATTATAAAACTCTATTGTTTCCAAAAACCGGGAGAATTGGGAAAATCACTTTGAAACAAAAAATAATCGTAAGGTTTTATTTTCTTTTTTGTATTCACCGGGTTGTCCGGCAGGTTTTTCCGGGCAGAAGCTGTTGTTTTCAAAGATATATCATAAGGAGATTCGGATAATACTCGAAGATTTCCTAAAAGAATATAGTCTTTGATATAATATAAGCCGGACTTTTCTTCTTGTATAAAATTAATTCTACTATATTGGTTGGTTATTTGCCAATCTACACCGTTTATTTTTTTTAGGGTCAATTCGGAAGCATTCGCATAAGATTGTGAAATGATTTCAGTTAATATCGTATCTTGTTTATTGATAGTAAATAAATTATATTTGAAATGGTTTTTATCTAAATGCTTGGGTGATACTTTTATTACGAATTGATCTTCATTGATGTCTTGAATTTCACAAGTAAAATTATTCCAGTCGGGAGAGGTGGATATCCTGTGAGGGAAAAGTTCTAACGCAACCGAATTTCTTTTTTTTGTGTAAAAGTCGCTTTCATTAATCATTTTTATGTTGTCTAACCGGGCTAATTGGATATTCCAATCAAAAGTTCCTCTTTTTTTATTTATCTTGGATAAGGCAATATCTAATAAAGCATACACTTCCCGTGCGCCTCCTTTGGTTGTTGTTTCTTCAATATGAACTAGATACGGAATAGGTTTTTTTAATAGAAGATGTGCCGTCAGGTCTTGAAACGCCTTATCTACTATGTTTTGTGCATAATAAGGAGAAACAATTACCTCACTTAATTCAACTATATTGCGAGTCAAATAAATAGTTGAATTAGCATGCAAAGCATCGGCTGTTGTTTCAAAAAAATCATAAGCTAATTGTCTGAAATATACTGATTCGGATGGATGAACCTCCAGATTATAATAACCCTTATCGTCGGTAAGCGTAATATTGTTTTCATCATCGGTGTAGATGACTACACTGGGAACAGGCTCTTGTGTTTCCTTGTCCAAGACAGTGCCGGATAAATGAACCGTTTGAGCCAATGCCGGAATAGCCATAAGACAGGCACTAAAAAATAAATAAAATTTGATATTCATCGTAAAAATAGTTATTAAATAATTATTAATCAGTCATTTCTAAATTCTAAAATATCTCCCGGTTGGCAATCCAGTTCTTTGCATAAGACTTCCAGCGTACTGAACCGGATGGCTTTCGCTTTTCCTGTTTTTAATATCGATAGATTGGCCGGCGTAATATCCACTTTTTCCGAAAGCTCGTTCAGTGAAATCTTCCGCTTTGCCATCATTACATCTAAATTTACTATTATGGACATGATTTGATTTTTATACAGTTAGATCTACTTCCTCTTTCATTTTCAAGGATATTTGAAGTATTTCCCCAAAGAGTAAAATAACAA
>JAISKT010000118.1 GCA_031261295.1 Candidatus Symbiothrix sp.
GACTGGCCTGCCATGACGGGCAATTTTGCCGCCGTATGGATGGCAGATGCGTGGTTTAAAGGTTTACGCGACTTTGACCTGAATACAGCATACGAGGGGTTGCGCAAAAACTCATTGGAAGCCACGTTGCTCCCCTGGCGGAACGGTCCGCGAACGGTGTTGGACTATTTCTACAACGAGCACGGATACATGCCCGGATTGCCTCCCGGCGAGAAAGAAACCGTATCGGAAGTCGATACGGTATGGGAGAAACGTCAGGCTGTAGCGGTTACAACTGCTAATAGTTATTCCGACTGGTGCATAGCGCAACTTGCAACGGAAACGGGCAACGCTACCGACAGGGATTTGTTCCTGAAAAGAGCCGGATTCTATAAAAACGTATATCGTGCCGACAAAGGTTTTATGTGGGCAAAAGACAAAAATGGAGACTGGATTGAACCGTATGACCCACGCTTTGTCGGGCGTGAATATTTCACCGAAAACAACGCCTATACCTTCAATTGGGACGTCAAGCACGACTTGACGGGACTGTTTGAGTTGATGGGCGGACGCGACAAGGCGGAAGAAAAATTAGACCAATTGTTCAGGGAAGACCTTGGCTTACCCAAGTGGAAATTCTGGTTTACCCAACCCGATGCGTCCGGACTGGTAGGACAGTTTGTGATGGGCAACGAGCCGAGTTTTCATATTCCCTACCTCTACAATTATCTCGGTGCTCCATGGAAAACACAAAAACGTGTCCGCTTGTTGTTGGATGCCTTTTTTACCGATAATCTGTTTGGTATTCCCGGCGATGAGGACGGCGGAGGCATGTCGGCTTTTGTAGTCTTTTCTATGATGGGATTCTTTCCAGTTACGCCCGGCATACCGGTGTATAACATCGGCAGTCCTGTGTTTGAGAAGATAACCATCGCGCTTCCCAACGGAAAACAGTTCGTTATCTCAGCAAAAAACAGTTCAAAGGAGAATAAATATATCCAATCTGCTACACTAAACGGTAATCCGCTGAACAGACCATGGTTTACTCATGACGATTTGGTAAATGGCGGAACGCTGGAGTTTGTCATGTCCGCCACGCCCAACAAGCAATGGGGCAGTAAACCGGAGGATACACCGCCGTCGGCAATAAATTTTAAAAACAAATAATCAAAAAGTAAACAGTCAAACAATCGTAAAGAAATACACATTTAAATCATAAAATTAAACATAATGAACAATCGAAGAGATTTTTTGAAGAAGAGTGCGACGTTTGTCGCGGGAAGTTTTTTGATGCCGACAGTTGTTCCGGCTTCGGTTTTCGGAAAAACAGCGCCGAGTAACCGTATCACAGTAGGCTGTATCGGTTTGGGCAGACAGATGCTCAGTCCGAATATTCCGCAGTTGCTGCAATCGCCGCACGGCCAAATAGTTGCCGTATGCGATGTGGACAGTTGGCGGTTGGAAAACGGGCGAAAAAAGGTGGACGACTTTTACACAAAAGAACGCGGAACAAGCTATAAGGCATGTAAAACCTATACCGACTACCGGAAGATGTTGTCAGACAAGAGTATAGACGCTGTAATGATCGCTTTACCGGATCATTGGCATGTGCCCGCGGCTATTGATGCCATCCGCGCAGGAAAACACGTATCGCTTGAAAAAGCGCTGTCCACCTGCGTCGGACACGGAAGCCGTTTGGTGGAAGCCATCAAGAAATCCAAGGTTATTACCCGGAACGACAGTGAATTTCGTACTTTGCCGGATTTATGGAAAGCGGTGGAAGTGGTGCGCAACGGTCGTATCGGACAGTTACGCCGGATTTACACAGGCGTACCGCCCGAATTGAACGGCGCCGCCCTGCCTCCGCAACCAACCATGCCCGTACCGCCCGGATTGGATTACGATTTCTGGTTGGGTCCCGCGTATGAAGCGCCTTATACCGAAAACCGCGTTCACCCCGTCAAAGGTTATGGACGTCCGGGATGGTTGCGCATAGACGACTATTGCAACGGAATCATTTCCGGCTGGGGCGCCCATCTGATGGGTATCGTACAATGGGGTAACAATACGGAATACACCGGTCCGGTGGAAATTGAAGGTTCAGGCGATTTCGACAAAGGACTGTGGAACACCTTGAACCGCTTCGACATCCGCTACCGGTATGCCAACGGTGTAGAGGTCTTTTTCAAGATTGAGCGTCCCTACGTCCGCTTTGAAGGGGACAACGGCTGGGTGGAAATCGAATATCCCGACAAGCTGTCGGCATCTTCTCCGGAAATATTGAATACGCCGCTGGGGGCGAATGAAAAATCGTTCCGTGTGGATTTAAGTGACAAAGATGATTTCCTGACCGCCATCAAAGAGAACCGTCCATCGCTTGAGCCTCTCGAAACGGCGCATCGTACCACCTCCATCTGCCAGTTGGGACTGATTGCCGTAAAGATTGGTGCAAAACTGACCTGGGATCCGGAAAAAGAAGATTTCATCGGGGATAATGCAGCTTCTGCATTGTTGGACAGACCCATCCGGGAAAAATATTTTAAATTCTAATTGATTAAATAATAATATGAAGAATCGTTTATTTTTTATCTTATCCATCCTTGCGTCCGTCACATTTGCGAAGGCGCAGGAAATTGCCGTAATCACTGTGGAAGCAGGCGCTTCCGACAGATATGAAACGCCGGTCAGCCTGTTGCTTGATCCGGTAACATTTGAACCTGATTCCGGTTTGGTTTTGTATGAATGGGTAAAGAAAACAAAAATTCCTGTTCTCTCGCAGATTGAACAATTGCCGGAGGGCAGGGTGCTGTCATGGATATTGACAGCCAAAACAGTATCGGGCGGCACACGTGAATATACGCTTGAGAAAGGCGCAGCCAAGCGGGAGAAAGTAATAAAAGTAACCGACCGGGGAGACGCCATTTTGCTGAGTTCGGGAGATGATAAAATCATGGAATATCATTACGGGGTGATGATGCCGCCCGAAGGAGTGGCATACGAATACCGCCGCAGTGGATTTATTCATCCTTTATGGTCGCCTGCGGGAGAAGTGTTGACAAATATCCAGCCGGCAGATCATTACCATCATTACGGTATATGGAATCCGCTGACCGGAACTACTTTTGAAGGGGAATACGTTAATTTCCAAGACCTGCAAAAAGGCTTGGGTACTGTGAGGTTCAAGGCATTCAATTCATTCGTTGAAGGCAATATACTGGGCGGATTTAAAGCCGTTCAGGAATATGTTGTTTTTAAACCCGGATATGAAAAAACGGCATTAAACGAATCTGTAGGCGTTAAAGTTTGGAATGTCAGGGACGAAGAAGAAAAGAAAGTGTGGCTTTGGGATTTTGCATCCACGCTGAATTGCGCATCGGAGTCGCCTCTTGACGTCAATGAATACAGATACGGAGGATTAGGGTTGCGGGCAACTGCCGAATGGAATACCCGAACCAGCAGTATTTTGACCTCAGAAGGGAAAACCCGTAAAGATGCCGATGATACGAATTGCCGGTGGATGTTCTGTAATGGCGCTGCCGGAGGAAATAAATCAGGCATCCTGTTTTTGAGTTATCCGTCAAACTATAATTATCCCGAGCCAATACGTGTCTGGCCGGAGACTATGAACGATGTCTATATGAATTTTTGTCCTTTCAAAAATAAGAACTGGTATCTGGAAGAAGGGAAGGATTATACATTACGCTATCGTATTGTTGTCTATAGCGGTGAGATGACGCAGGAACGGGCGGAACAATACTGGCAGGATTTTGCCAATCCTCCCGCTATTCTTGTTAAAAAAGGAAAATGACGGTTAACAGCAACTTAAAATAAATGCAAATGCGAAAAACGAATGTCAGATGGCTTATCCTGTCATTGCTGTTTGTGGCTACCACCCTCTTGTATATCGACCGCGCCGCATTAGGTATCATGGCGCCCTTTCTACAGGAACAAA
>JAISKT010000136.1 GCA_031261295.1 Candidatus Symbiothrix sp.
ACTTTTTGCTTTTTGAGCAAAAGTACGTCAATTCAAATCGAAAAATCAAAAAACGCTTATATGTATTTGTATATCAATATATTACAATAAATTTAAAAAAATTAACGCAACACTACTAAGGACAAAACGTTAATTAATTACTATCAATTAAATTATTTATGAAATATTTTTTATTAATTGCACTTCTATTTACTTCACCGGTTGTCTTCGGTCAAGACGCATATCAAACTAATCACCCGCCGAAAATAGTTCCGGTATCTCCAAATGCAGCCTCATTAGGCATTTATGGTGCTATTCCTGTTGGGCATTACACCGGAGTTCCCAATATCGCTGTTCCTATTTACGAAATTGACTTGGATGGAAAGAAATTTCCGATTAATATCAGTTACCACGCTTCGGGCATTAAAGTGGCACAGGAAGCAAGTCCTGTAGGTTTAGGTTGGGCTTTGAGTGCCGGAGGCTGTATCGTGAAAGAGGTTCGTGGCTGGGACGACTTTAGCCCTCCTACTTCGGATAATATCCATTCTGCTACGGGTTATCATTGGGATACAAGTTTTCCTACGCCTGATGCAAATAATAATCTGAATATCATTACCGGCAATGAAGATCATTGGAAATATGGAATGTATATGAGAAACGAGTCCGATCCGGAGCCTGATTTGTTTCATTTTAATTTTGCTTCCTTTTCCGGGACTATGTTTTTCAACAAAAACACACCCAAAGCAACTATACAAAAAGAAACAGATTATTTGGATGCCTCATTCAATGGAAGTTCATGGATCATTATGGATGGAAATGGATTCAAATATTATTTCAATACACAGGAAACTTCTGAAATGCGTGTGCGCCAAGAATCAACCTATTATATGAGTCTTAAAAGTTCTTATATAACAAGAGAACGACAACCGATAGTAGTAACGGCATGGTATTTAGATTCCATAGTATCTCCATACAATAATAAAATAAGTTTTTCGTATGAAAAAGAAAGTTTATATACACCTGTCTCTGTTTCCGAAGATGTCAGTTACTTGGTGGATATTAAAGATAACATAACAGCCGGTTCCGGTCCTTATTCTCCGCATTTGGATGGAGCATATAGATATTATAATTATTCTTATTCAAAAAATGAACAAACACGATTAATCAATATTACTTTCTCCGGAGGAAATTTGGCATTTAATTATTCCGATCGATTGGACTTGGAAGCCGTGAATGCAAATGCAAAACCAAAAAAATTGAATTCTATTGTGATTAACAATACCAACTCTACCGTAAAAAATATAACATTCAAACAGTCGTATTTTGGTAATACAGATAGTCCGTTGACTTGTCGTTTAATGCTTGATGCTTTGCAAATAGGTATAAATCAAGATATTCAGAATTATGTGTTTTCATATAATCAAGGCGAACTACCGAATAAAGAATCCCCGGCAACTGACTATTGGGGTTATTATACATTGTCCGGAACGCCCGGACCGGGTTCAAATTTCAAATTAGTGCCACCAATGGAAACATTCATCAATGGTAAAGTTAAATTTTTTGAGGGAAGAAATAAAGAAGTCTATGAAAATTACCTGAAACACGGTGTTTTAACCTCGATTCAATATCCTACGGGAGGGACAACGGTATTTGAATATGAAGCACATGATTTCCAAAATAGTTTTTTTGTATATAATCCATATAAAGCCGAATTGGCTTCGATATTTTATGATACACGGGAAACACCTCAATATATAGGTGATGACTTTGTGATTGAGGATGAAACCCGGTTGTTCATAGAACTGACAAGTTATATCGCGAATCCTTCCATACCTGTACAAAATCAAGAGGTAAAATTTTATATCGAAAAAAAACAAAATGACGATAGCTATTTAAAAGTAGAATCTTACCAGTTAATAGTTGATATAATAGATGATAAGACTGATACCAGAACTTTTGTAAAGACTCTCCCGGCAGGTATTTATCGTTTAAGAATGGAGCCGATTACCAACCAGAGCAATGCTTACATTGATGTGAGAGCAAAAAAAACCGTTTTGAATACTATTTCCAAGGGTGGCGGTTTAAGAGTTAAAACAATAACGGATGACACCGGTAATGATAAATTGATACAGCGAACTTTCGCGTATGCAAAAAATGGCAAATCAACCGGACTATTAATGGTTACTCCCATTCATCATGAATATTTTCTCTTAAGTGGAGAAATCCGCTCTTATTTGAATGGTCTATTCTCAAGTGGTATAGATGTTGTGTTTGATGCATTATATCTAAATGGCGTTTCATCCCCATACACTCCCTTTGGAAATTCGGCTATGGGTGGAAATGTAGGCTACTCGTATGTGGAAGAAAAAATAATAGACACGCATGTCGATAATGGAAAGATGGCTTATACATTTTATAATAAGGCAGATAGTTTAGTAGATGTGTCTGACAGACCTCTTAAAACCTACCCTTCTATTCCTTATCTCAATAATGGCAGCCCTTTGGAAATCAGCTATCTTGACAAGGATATAAAAGTACAAAAAAAGACAACCTTCGATTATATCAAGACAAAAAGCGCATCAATCAAGGGTATTAAATTACGTAATTTTCCCATGGCAACAATGGAAAGTATGGCAATAAAATTTTATGATTTATATTCCGAGCGATGGGCACTGAATAAAACGATAGATTCTGTGTTTGTGAATAATAATAGTGTGGTAACCACAACAAATTATCAGTACAGTAATTCTAATTGGTTAGTCAATTCCGAAACAACAACTAATAGTGCTAACAAAACGATAGAAAAGCAAATTAAATATCCGGAGGATTTTAACACCACAGAACCCTATTCGACAATGGTAATAAAAAATATGTTATCTCCTGTGATAGAACAGATAATAACCAATAATAATACGGAAGCAAGTCGAATTAAAACAAATTATTTTAAAGATGCTGCAAAAACAAATAATCTGATTGTGCCACAAACAATACAGACTTCTACATCCGGAGCAACGAATTTGCGTGCCGATATAACCTATAATCAATATGATGCGAAAGGTAATGTCCTGCAATATACAGAGATTAATGGCGTGGCAGTCTGCTATCTTTGGAGCTACAATTCTCAATACCCGATAGCAGAAATCAAAAATGCCACCTACGCAGAAGTGGAAACAGCCGCCAAGTCCGTCTTTTCGGTGGCAAGCATGGATGCCCTGTCGGCATTAGTGACTCCCAATGAAACGAAACTCAAAGACGGCAGTCTGCAAAAAGCCTTGCCCCATGCCCAAGTAACGACCTTCACCTACAAGCCGTTGGTAGGCATCCTTACTTCTACTGATCCGCATGGAGTCATAACAACTTACGAATACGACGGGTTCGGGCGGTTGCAAACCATCAAAGACGAAAACAGCCGGGCGGTTGAGAATCACGACTACCATTATAAAAATTAAAAATTACGAAACAACGTTCGGCGGAGCCAATTAAAAATTAAAAATTACGAATTAAAAATTACGAGATATGAACAGGGTAGTTTTAGTTTTAGTGTTAGTTTTGAGCGTCTTTTGGAGCGGTTATAGCCAG
>JAISKT010000140.1 GCA_031261295.1 Candidatus Symbiothrix sp.
GGATTGGGGAATTTCAGCCGGTACATTGTGGAAATATTGTCGGAGTTTTATCCGGACAATACGTACTTGCTTTTTGCGCCGAAAAAGAAACCGAATAACCGTTTGGCAACCATTCTTTCAAGACACAATATCGCTTTTGTCTTTCCCAAGGGAATTTTCCGGCTTTTCTCTTCTCTCTGGCGGGTTTGGGGAATCAAAAAAGACATCCGAAAACAAGCGATCGCTGTTTTTCACGGTTTGAGTAACGAATTACCCGTTGGCATCGAACAAACCGGTATCAAAACGGTGGTGAGTATCCATGACTTGATTTTTCTCCGTTATCCGGAATATTACAAATCCTTTGACCGGGCTATTTATCGCCGGAAATTCAAGCGAGCTTGCGAAAAAGCCGATAAAATTGTTGCTATCAGCGAATGTACCAAGCGGGATATTGTTTCCTTTTTTCTTATTTCCGAAGAAAAGATCAATGTAATTTATCAATCCTGCCATCCGGTTTTCAAAGAAAAAGTTCCCGAAGAAAAAAAGCAGATCGTAGTTGAAAAGTACAGTTTGCCGTCCCGGTTTTTGTTGTACGTGGGCAGCATCGAATCGCGTAAGAATCTGTTGTTGGCCGTAAAAGCATTAAAACAACTTCCGGAAGACATTCATTTGGTAGCCATCGGAAAATCGACACCATATCAATCAAAAGTGGAAGCTTACGCTCAGAAATCGGGTTTGGAATCGCGCCTGCATATAAAAAATGCTTTCCCGTTTGAAGATTTACCGGCGGTTTACCAGTTGTCCGAACTTTTTATCTATCCTTCTTTTTTTGAAGGATTCGGCATCCCGATTGTGGAGGCTTTAATGAGCGAAATTCCGGTGATTGCAGCCACAGGCTCCTGCTTGGAAGAGGCCGGCGGGCCGGATTCAATCTATATCAATCCGGATGATGATACGGAATTAGCGCAGAAAATAACAGCAGTTCTCAACGATAAAACGTTGGCGCAAAAGATGATCGAATCAGGAAAAAAATACGCCAAACGTTTTTCAGACAAAGAAATAGCTTCTGAAATGATGGCAGTATATCAATCGTTAATTTCTCCCACATAAGCTAAAAATCCATCGTGCCTTTTGGAATATTTTTTCCAGAATTTTCGAAAATATTTTAGCGTTAATTCCTCGCAAACTGTTTCATCGAAATGCCGGTTCTTGGCATATTCCCTTGCCAGAAACACAATTAACTCTTCATTTCCCCACAGCCGACGAAAATTTTGGCATCCTGTTTTTTGATTTACGGGAACAAAACGCATCCTGTTGATGTCAATTAAACAAAACTGATATTCATTCCCCGCCTTTTCATACAGAATGTTGCCCGGAGAATAATCGAGCGGTAAAACGCCTTGTTCGTGAACGAAAGCCGTGAAGCGGGCAAAAGCGCGAGCCAAATCTTCCCTGCCTGCCAATGGATGATAGCGAAATTCACGCATCATTTCCGGATAGTCTTTATAAATGGTAATATAGTAGGATTCAGCCAATAATCCGCCCTTGTAATTTTCGATATAGGCAACCGGTTGGGGCGTATTGATTTTTTTGTCCATCAAAACCAGCGCATGTTCGTAAGAACGCCGTGCTTTGGAAGGTCTGAAAAAAGTATATATCCACCGGTTGAAATAATGCGGAACCTTAAATGATTTAACGATAACTACATCCGTACCGGTATTAAAAGTCTTGATTTCGTTCCGTTCTTTATAAATAACGGCGCCTTCCGTCCGGAAAGTTTGCGGTAAATGCTCCAAAAAAGAAGTCAAATGCCGGTATTGAGGGTGGATAATAATCTTCTTCATGTTATATTAATCAATAAGAAAAATTATATGTCAATCCGATATTCAAAAAACTGTTTCCAAAATCATTGGCTACTTTTTTAGAAAGATTATAGGAGGCATGATGGTATTCTACAAAATAGCCCCAATGTTTGCGTGTTAATTGAATACCTCCCAATAAAACAGGCGCGTTAACCTTATGATAGGTTTCATTTCCGTCTTCATCAACGCTCTTCAATAAATTAGTTATAATAGAAGAAAAGCCGCCTCCGGCATACAAACTATAAGACCATTTTCCGGTTAAATGATCCGTATAGCGGTATCGCAAATTCAGATTAGGAATCGTACTCGCTTTCGTTTTATTTGTATTACCTGCATAGCGGAAATCAAAACGCTGTGAATGAAGCGGAAATCCAACGAAAAAGCCTAAATCAATTGTCATCTTTTGTCTTATGGGAATACCTACAAAGATATTAATGGTTGGAGCAAGCCCGTAAACATGTCTTAAATTCCCCAAGGGCACAAGTGTTCCTGTAGAAATATCAATATTTATTTGTTTGCTTTTCAAGCCTTCCTTTTCTTCTTCGCTTAAAACTTCATATTCCGGAACATCAAATTCATTATTCGCCCAATCCGGCAGTTCGGGAATACTCATAAAGTTTTGAAGCAACAACGATAATCCGCAATCATTCCTGTTATAACCGTAATTACTCAGAATGCAACTGATATATCTTCCCCTCACTTCCTGACAGATATAATAAACAATCAACGGATAATAATCGTCTTTCGACTTATACACAACACGATAAGCAACAGTTGGAATATCCTCAAAGAGAACATCCACATCATCGTTCGCTAAAATTGAATAGCTTGTCCGGTTATTGGCGATAATCCGCGCTTCCAAATCCAATTCGGCAGCATCGGCTGATGAAAATTCCGACCAACTGATTTGTCCGCCTTTGCAATAAAAATTATGCGGATTTTTCCAGTCGCAAGCGTTCCCCAACCGAATGGTTCTTCCGGCAAAATTGATAGACTCTCCGGTCCAATCTTCAGAAATAAAGTTTTCCAGCGTTTTGTCGAAAAACGCTTTTATAAACGCCTGTTCCAAAAACAAATCCCGTTGGTTAAGCGTTTGAAAAGAGATAATGGTCAACTCGTTTTCAGCGTTTTGCAGCAGATAATAAATAGCGTCGGCTTTTATATCCGGATTATCTTCCAAAGGGCATTGCGTTTCAAAGATTTTATTGGGAATTTCCATTTGTGATTCGGAAAATTCCGCCTGAACATTTTTTATCTTATACTTCTTTTTTAATTCGGCAATTTTCTTTGCATCGCTCAACTGTCCTTTTTGAGAAGTGACATAAATATCATATCCGCTGATTTCAAACCAAATATCGCCGTTTTTCCCTTTCAATCCTTGAAGGCCTGAAAAATCATAATCACCGGCAAGCGTTGAAAAAGCGATTGTCAGAAATAAAAATAAAAAAGAGAGTCGTTTCATGATACTTTTATTAATTCATAATTTTGGCTACCCAATCCGATTTCTTCCGCATATTTCAGTCCCGCTTTCCAGTCGGTATTCGGATGAATCATTTTAAATTTGTCCACATCCTGCAATTCACCGTGTTTATGAACATTCAGTACCGTGTTGAGGTTGGCTGCCGACTGGGAAACCATATCGGCGCAAGCCTTATCCAGCGCGACGGGGTCGAAAGAAGCGGCGATGCCGATGTCGGGAACAATAGCCGCATCGTTGCAATTCCAGCAATCGCAATCGGGGGAAACATCCATGATAAAATTGATGTGAAAATTCGGTTTGTCTTTCAAAACGGCGGATGTATATTCCGCAATTTTGTAATTCATGACATCCGCCGAATTATCCCAAACCGGCTGAGCGGCATCGAATTGGCAAACCGCCACGCATTGACCGCAGCCCACGCATTTTTCGTAATCGATTTCCGCTTTCTTTTCCTCGTTTAAATGAATGGCGTGCGAAGCGCAATTTTTCACGCACTGACCGCAAGAAGTACATTCCTCCGGGTCAATGATGGGTTTGGAAGAAGAATGTAATTCCAATTTACCCTGTCGGGAAGCTGAACCCATGCCGAGGTTTTTTAACGTGCCACCGAATCCCGCCTGTTCGTGTCCTTTGAAATGACTCATGGAAACGATGACATCGGCCTCGGCGATAGCGGCTCCGATTTTAGCCGTTTTGCAATATTTCAAATCAATAGGAATTTCTTTGTAATCAATGGCTTTCAAACCATCTGCAATAATGACCGGACAGGGCACAGCTACCGGATTGAATCCGTTTTCAAAAGCGCTTCCGATATGGTCGATGGCATTGGAACGCCGTCCCAGATACAAAGTATTGGAATCCGTCAGGAACGGTTTTGCCTGTTTGGTAAGCAAAAATTTCGCCAATCGAGCTGCATAATTGGCACGGATATAGGCCAAATTTCCCGGCTCGCCGAAATGAATTTTTATCGCCGTAAATTTATCCTTGAAATCAATTTGTTCGATTCCGGCCTTCTTGATAAGGGTTTCCAATTTGTCTAAGAGATTGCGCCCGGGCTTGGT
>JAISKT010000210.1 GCA_031261295.1 Candidatus Symbiothrix sp.
GTATTTCCGCCGATATGCACCTGCGCTTGCAAAGCGGCGGGCAAAACCAGCAAAAGGGCGGCAAGGCATGCCACCCAAGTTCTTTTTGTTCTCTGTTTCATCTTCATTCTTTTCATTAAATTTTCTTCCAAATCGCTTTCCATCCACCGGTTTCTCCTGCAACCGGGCCTGTCCAGATATAAATACCTTCGGCGCCTGCCGCGGTATTGTACACAATCAGTCCGACAAGCTTGGTGGCCGCATCAGATTCCGTAGAAAACGCTTCCACGCTGTTTAATGTCAAACTGCTTACTCTGGGCAATAGCAGTCCCCCTACATAACCACCGTCTGCATTGTTCAAATCCAGGACAGCGCCTGGGGTAGGAGTATCCGTATCGGCTCCCCCGATACGTACCTGTGCATTCACACTTGCTGCACTCATAACGATAAGTGTCAGCGCTAAAAAAATCATCTTTTTCATATTATTTGTATAATTTAAATTTGTATGTCGTATAAGGCGCATAGCGCCTGTTTTATAAAAGGGCAAGGCAACCGGTAATTATAAATTTAATAAAAATGAAAAAAAATCTTGTAGGTTGCCTGTACCCTAAGCGATGGGCGGACGTGTTCAAATAGTTAAAAATGAGAGAGAAAAACCATTGAACGGGAACGCCCGCCAAATCCCTTCTATGTTTTTATGTAACGTATTGTATGTGTTTGCTGAAACACACCTGGCTTGTTCTGCATGTCTGTAGAATTTATGCCTCCAAGTCCCAAAGAAGCGGTTATTTAAAATAAAAAACGTGGGACTCAACTTTATTTGCTTATAGAGGTCTTAGACTACCTGCATGACAAATAAACAAGCCCACGATTTCACGTGAACGTTATTCATTTATTCTTGTCATGCTCGAAATTGTCTAAGTTTCTATAAGCAAGAATAAAACTAACGCTTTATATTCTAATGGATTATATCTTTATATATTGTTCCCTATTTTGTAATAAATGTCTTTTATTGTTTAATTAATTAACAAAAGTAATATTTCTTTTTGAATAAAACAAGGAATTTCCAAAATTTAACTTTGGTTGAGGATGCACGTAAACATTGTAGATTAGCAAAAAGAGTGACTTTTTGTTATCATTTTAAAAGAATTATTCGTACTTTTGCTTCGACAAAAGAATTATCATTAATCATTTCAATATTTTTTAGTTATGAAACGCATTTTTACTTTAGTTGTAATCGCTTTCAGTAGCATATCATTGATTCAATCGCAAGTTGTGCTGACACATACTACGCACGGATTTACACCGGGTTCATCGCATGAATGTATTCGTATCGACTATCAAGAGCCGGGAGATGCCGGCACGAACCTTATTTGGGATTTTAGCCGGGTAAACGCTTTGAGAAATGAGACTCCCAGCTCTAAATCCACTATTGGAGAAAATCTCACCCAAAACAGTCCGGAGGGAAATGTGGTTATTTCCCAGGATGGCCAATTTTCATTTCTGTATAACAATACGGAAAAGGGTACCGAATACTTTGGTTATAAGGCCGGAGAAACAGGCGTTACACTTGCCGAACCTATCGTTAAAACGAAATATCCACAATCGTTCGGAGATTATTTTGAGGGAAATTATTCGGGAACCGTTGCTTGTTCCTGTGAATCGACCAACCATATACACGGGTTTTATTCAACCCACGCCGATGCCACGGGAGTCATTTTGCTTCCCGGGAACATCGAATTACCGGCTTTGCGCGTTCAAACAATTGAAACGACGGAGTATGACGGCGCGAGCGCTTATTCGGAACAAGTAAAATATTTGTGGTATGCCCAAAGCGAACGTTTTCCGGTGTTTGTTTCTTTGGAAACCTACTCGGTTGATACCACGACAGGCGAAAAACAATTAACGGATCAACTATCCTTTCTGAATAAAAATTTATCGCCTGCTTCACCCACCGGCATCCTTTCGTTGGATAAAAAATCCGGAGTTTCGTATAAAGTCTTCCCCAATCCGTTCAAAAACAGCATTGAAGTAAGTTATACTTTGCCGGAAGAAGTATCGGTAAGTATCGAACTCTATAATTCACAAGGGGTTAAATTGGCTACTTTGCTAAATAATCAATTACAAAAAGGAAGCAATTCTTTCAGCAAGGATATCGCTAATTACGTTCAATCCCCGGATATATACTTCCTGAAACTGATTTTCGGAAAAGAAGTATTCACCGAAAAGCTGATTAAGGAAGGAAAGTAAAAACGCCAATGGAAACGAAACGCTTGCTTTATGCTTTTCTTTTCCCCGGTCTTTTCGTCCTTTTCCTTTGGGTGATTTTTTTACTCGAACAGGGCTTGGGAGCCGATTGGCACCGTTTCGGAATATTTCCCCGTACCCCATCCGGACTGTGGGGCATCCTGACCGAACCGCTTATTCATTCCGGCATGCGCCATTTGTTTTCCAATAGCATACCGCTGATTATTTTGGGTTGGTGTTTATTTTATTTCTATAATGAAATAGGATTTGCAGTTGTTCCTGTGCTGTGGCTCCTGTCCGGTTTTTTGACTTGGAGCATCGGACGGGAATCCTGGCATATCGGAGCCAGCGGTTTGGTGTATGCACTTTCTTTTTTCCTGTTTTTTAGCGGGATTTTCCGGCGATATATTCCCCTGATGGCTGTCTCCTTGATGGTCGTTTTCCTCTATGGAAGCACTTTGTGGAATATGTTTCCGGTAGCAGAATTAGTGGACCCGACTATTTCCTGGGAAGGACATTTGTCGGGAGCGGTCAGCGGATTGGCCTGCGCAGTGATTTTCAGGAAATACGGGCCGCAAAAACCGGAAGAGAATGAAGAGAATGAAGAAAATGAAGGAAATGAAAGGAATGAAGGAAATGAAGGAAATGAAGGGAATGAAGGGAATGATTTAGAGGCTTGAAAATAATATGAAATATAATTTTACGTTATTAATATAATATGAAAAAACAATTGGTTTTTGCGACAAATAATAATCATAAATTAGAGGAAGTCAGGGATATTTTGGGAGATAGCTATCAAATTTTATCCTTGAAGGACATTCATTGTTTGGAAGACATTCCCGAAACGGCAGATACGTTGGAAGGAAATGCCTTGCTGAAAGCGCAATATGTAAAAACTCATTACGGATTGGATTGCTTCGCAGACGACACCGGCCTCGAAGTCACAGCTTTGAATAATGCGCCGGGAGTCTATTCGGCACGCTACGCCGGTGAGGCCAAAGATGCAAAAGCCAACTTGCGCAAAGTCCTGAAAGAATTGGAGGGAAAAGACGATTATTCGGCCCGTTTCCGGACAGTCGTCGCCTTAATAAAAGACGGGAAAGAATCTCTTTTTGAAGGCGTGGTGAACGGCGAAATCATCCGGGAAGAAAGAGGAACAGCCGGATTCGGTTACGATCCGGTATTTATCCCCCAAGGCTATTCAAAGACTTTTGCCGAATTGGGTGCAGAAATCAAAAATACCATCAGTCACCGGGCGGAGGCTGTCAACAAATTAAAACAGTTTCTTTATGAAAAATAATCAATTGAATCCGATATTCTTTTCCCTTTTATTGCTAATTAGTTGTCATCTGAATACAGCAGCGCAAATCGGCACATGGAAATCGTACAGAGCTTATAATGAGGCAACGATAGCAGTAGCTACACCCAACCTCGTTTTTGCCGTATATGACGGTTCCCTGCTCTCCTACTCTCCCGAAGATCAAGAAATCAGAACCTACTCATTGGAAAACGGTTTGCACGATATAGACATTCGGCACCTGAATTATAGTCCGGAAGCCCACGCATTATTCATCGTTTATGAAAATTCCAATATTGATATTTTCCTGGGGGAAAACGAGGTTTATAATCTGGCGGATATCAAAGATAAAAATATACCCAACAAAATAGTAAACCACGTGGTGATTATCGGGGAATATGCTTATCTGGCCACCGGTTATGGAATCGAAATGGTGGACATCAAACGAAAAGAAATTAAAAACACTTATCGTTTGGGCGTCAATACGACTGCTATCTGCCAATGGAATGGCTATTGGTATGCCGCTACCAGTGATGGTCTCCGCCGAGCAACTCTTTCTTCCAATTTATTGGACAAAGAAAATTGGGAATATCTACCTCCATTGGCCGGCGTCCTGAACAAGACGATCACGAGAATGGCGCTTTTTAAGGATCATTTGGTGTTTTATGATACAAAAAGCACTTTTAGTCTCTCTAAAGGAGGAGAATTAAAGTTGCTTTTCACAGGTTTATGCAGGCAATTGGCCATAATAGACAACCAATTGGCATTAGCCGTATGGAACGCTGTCTATTTTTACGATGATCTGAATACCGGATATACCGAATTGAGGTTGACGGAGTTCTACCGGTCTATCCATCCGGCGTATAATTCCAAAGAAGATTATTGGATAGCTTGGGGAACAAAAGGTTTGGTCGAAATAAAAGTGACAAAAGAAGGGAATAAATTGACTTACGATCCGCCGGCTGCCGGCATCAAAGTAAACAGCCCTTTCCGGAACTTAACCTACGGTCTTACATTTTCCGAAGGTAAATTATTGGTTACGGGAGGGGGAAGAACTTCTTACCGGTATGAAAGTCCCGGAACATTTATGCTATATGAAAACAACCGTTGGTATAATTATGATGATCAAGCTATTTCCGCACAAACGGGAGTACCCTGCCTTGATCTTATGTCGTCAGTAGTAGATCCGCTCGATCCTACGCACTATTATGTTTCCAGTTGGGGGGAAGGAGTTTATGAATTCAAGGACACGGTTTTAGTTACACTCCATACGTATAATAACAGTTCGTTGCAAAATGCACTTCCCAATTATCTTGGGCGGTTTGTACGCACAGATGGTATGGTTTTCGACCGGAATCATAATTTTTATGTGGTGAATGCGGAAGTGGAAAAAGGATTAAGCATCATGAAAAATAATAAAGAATGGGTGGCTTTGTCTTATTTATCCAATGCGCAGGTAAATCATTTGATAATTACCCGGGACAATCGAATCTGGGGGAACCTGTTTAGTGAATCAGCTACCGGTATTTTTGTATTAAACAATAATAATACGGTTGATGACCAAGCGGACGATACTTATTATTCCGGCAGATCCTTTGTAGATCAACAGGGAACCGATATCAAGAACCCAACCTTTTTGTGTCTGGCCGAAGACCGGGACGGGATCGTTTGGGTCGGAACAGATAAGGGACCGATTAGTTTTTTGGCTGATACCTGGGTAAAAGACGGTGTCTGCAACCGGGTGATTTCTACCGACCAATATGGGAACGGTTATTACCTTTTGGACGGAGAAAAGGTCAACACCATTGCCGTAGATGGCGGAAACCGGAAATGGATGGGTACGGAAGGGTCAGGCGTATTCATCGTTGACCAATCGGATGGCACGCTTAAGGTGGAAAACCTCAATACCAGCAACAGTTTTTTAATCTCCGACAACGTCAATTCCATTGCTATCAATGACCAAACCGGCGAAGTGTTCATCGCAACCGACCGGGGGCTGTGTTCGTACAGGGGCGAAGCGATCGAAGGGAAAGCGAATTATTCGAACGTGTATGCGTATCCCAATCCCGTTTACCCGGCAAGGCAACACCAGGTAGTGATTACCGGTTTAATGGCGGATTCCCGTGTGAAAATAACCGATGTATCCGGCAACCTGATCAAAGAAGCCACTTCCAACGGCGGCCAATATGCCTGGAATTGTGCCAATTTGCACGGGGAAATTGTAAAAGCCGGCATTTATCTTGTTTTTGCCACTTTACCGAACGGCAGCCAGGGAGTAGTTACCAAAATTATGGTGATAAAATAATGTAAACATTTGTTTCGTGGGATTTGTTTGAATAGTATCCGGTTTGAATACATTAATTTTAAAAAAAGGAGGTACTATTATGAAGACAGTGTTATACAAAGCACAGACAAGAGGACACAAGAACCACGGTTGGTTGGACACTCACTACACATTCAGTTTTGCTAATTATCACGATCCGGAACGAATTCATTTTGGCGCGTTACGCGTACTCAATGATGATATTGTGATTGGCGGAGAAGGGTTCGGCACGCATCCCCACGACAACATGGAAATCATTTCCATTCCCTTGTACGGCGATTTGGAACACAAGGACAGCATGGGAAACGGCAGTGTAATTCAATCCGGAGAAGTGCAGGTCATGAGCGCCGGTACGGGAATCACGCACAGCGAATTTAACGCCAATGAGAAAAAAGATGTCAATTTCTTTCAGATATGGGTATTCCCGAACAAGGAAAATGTAACTCCCCGCTACGATCAACAGAAATTCGATTTTTTCAGTACGAAAAACCAATTGATTCAAATCGTATCCCCCTATCCGGAAGACGCCGGGCTTTGGATTCACCAGGATGCCTGGTTCAATACCGGTATATTTGGGAAGGATTATTCATTTGATTACCCAATCAAAGAAAAGGGAAACGGCCTTTACTTCATGGTCATTGAGGGCGAATTTGAGGTAGAAGGACAGGCGTTATCTCACCGCGACGGTATGGGCGTTTGGGATACCGACTCAGTGAAGATAACGGCCAAATCGGAAAATGCACGGGCGCTGCTGATTGAAGTGCCAATGTATTCGGGGTTTTCTAAATTTTGACGGATAAGTTGCAGGGCATATTCATCGGTCGTATCATACTCTCTATAAACCCCATTTCCTCACCGGTCAAATTGTATTTCTTGTAGAGTTTTTCATCGGTCCATTCTTCGCTAAAATCTTGCACAGGCACAAGCGAATAAACGCCTCGCATGGCATCTTGTGAAATTTTTTTGAGCATAACCATAAATCGAAAGAATTTTGTTGATATATAAGCAATCGCATTTTTTGCTTCATTTTCTGATTTAAAAGGAGCAATTGCAATATAAGTTTGTGTACAACAAGAATTTAGTCCACCTAAAAACGGTTTATTTATGATTTGATGCGGAAAATTTTCTCCGGCGTTATATGATTTACTTATAAATATTTTATGCTTATCAACCCATTCAATATTTTTATCAATTAAATGTCTATCAACGTAACCAATATGATTTTGAGCAAATAATTTTACTGAATTTTCAAATGGTTGATTTTTAAAATTTTTGAATGACGAAATAAAACCAAATGGCGTTTGAACACTCACTAATTCACTGAAAGAAATTTCATTAAAAGCCAAAACTTTGTTTAAAATAGGAATAGCCTCATTATAACGGACAAAAGTATCCATTCCGTGTTCCAATAAGGGTCTTGTGACAACCGGCATTTTATGATCTTTCCGGTAAGATATAATTTTACAATCACCGATAGTATCCCTATCCCAAAGAAAATAGCATACCCCGCCTTTAATTTCAACCCCGGGAAAACACACAATTGAATCGGTATAATCAACAAGTACTTTCATTCGTTTGTCATTAAGCATGACGTCCCTAAAATCATCTAAACCTCTTCCGCCCGCATACCATCTTGCAGGAATAATCATACATAAATATCTGGGATTGAGTCTTATCGCTTGCAGAACAAATTTATCATAAATTGGTATTGCATAACTTTTTGATTTAACACTTACATTGAACTGATACGGAGGATTTCCAACAATTACATCAAATTTCATATTACCGGGTTTATCGGTAGGAATAAAATTATTATTGTCATCGTAGAGACGCTCAAATTGGGCGTCTCCACCCAATTCCAAAAAATGGATTAACGGGAAATCTTTTACCGGTTCATCAATGTTTGCGGCATTGCCTTCGTCATTAAAGAGGGAAAATTGGTGTCTTTTTTCAACCAAAAACCGGAACATATAATCGCGGCGTTTCATCATACTGCCGTTTACAGCGCTCCATTCGGAAAATACGATAGGCGCTTTGGTTTCGGGATTGGTAAAATCCAAGGCATCGCCCCAAAGGATATTTCTGTTCAACAGGAATTTTGCTGAACGTTGCAGGGGCGCCCCTACGGCAGGAAATTGTTTTTTATGGGCATCGTCGAAAATTTCAAACAGCCGATTCCGGCATTCTTCGACATTATCTTCTAAAATATCCACGCCGTAAATACTCGAAACGGCGAGAATAGCATAGCGTTCCCATCCGGTCTGGTTTTTGGCATACAAGGCATCCACTACGGCTAATTTCCGGCGTAAAACTTCGGCTAAAAAGTTGCCGGTACCACAAGCAGGCTCTAAAAAACGGGAATTTATCCGTTCGATTTCATGTTTTACCAAGTCGAGCATGGCATTCACTTCACGCTCAGCAGTGAAGACTTCTCCGTGGTCGGCAACTCGTTTTTTTGATTTGACTTGTTTGTCTATGCTGTTGCTATTCGGCATATTTGGATTGTTTGGTTTGTAGAGACAGATAATTATCCGTTTCTACGGTTACGCCATCAACCCTTAAACTATAGGCAAACAAAAAGCGTGAATCCGTTCGTTGATTACTTATACTTGATAATCAGGCTCCGCTAAAAACCTTTGTAAGTGTATAAGCACGAACAGTTCACGCCCATAGAGCGTGAACCTTCGCAACTTGTTCTCACTTACAAATCTAAATTTTAGCGGAATTCGATTATCAAGAGAATAAGAGCTAAAAAGCTCAAGTTATTTATTATGTCATAAAATTGCGTATTGCTACGCGATTAACTCATAAGCAAATATATTTATTGTTCATGTGCAAATTTACGAATAAATTTAGAGAAACACCATTCTACTATCAATTAAAAAAAGCAGCTACATTTCTGTAACTGCTTCCTTTTTGTGGTACCACCAAGAATCGAACTAGGGACACACGGATTTTCAGTCCGTTGCTCTACCAACTGAGCTATGGTACCAACGTTTTTTGCGGTGACAAAGGTAGAAATTATTTTTGAATATCCAAACTTTATTCTACATTTTCTTCATCTTCATCAACAATTTTTGTCCAACCTTGGGCTATTAACGGAATATGAGTGCCATCGCGCGTAATCAGATTAGCTCCTTCATCTACATCCGTAATATGACCAATCAAGTGGATGCCGTCCAATTCCTGAATCTTTTCATGGAGACTTAACGGAACGGTGAACAACAATTCGTAATCATCACCGCCATTCAATGCCACCGTGGTCAGGTTCATATTGAATTGCTCGGCCATCATCGCCGTTTGATAATCAATCGGAATGCGTTCCTCGTAAATCACACAGCCTGCCTCACTTTGCTTGCAGATATGCAACAATTCGGAGGCCAGACCATCGGATACGTCAATCATTGAAGTGGGAACAATCCCGTTTTTCGCCAGTATATCAATGATGTCTTTCCGCGCTTCCGGCCGCAATTGCCTTTCCAGGAGATATTCTTTTCCGGCAAAATCGGGGGTAAAATCGGTTTCGCCTTGATGAACGGCTTTTTCTCTTTCCAACAATTGCAAACCCATATAGGCGGAACCTAAATCACCTGATACACAAATCAAATCCGTTTCTTTGGCCCGGTTCCGGTAAACAATTTTATCCTTATCAGCCGCTCCGATGCAAGTGATGCTGATGCAAAGGCCTGTCAACGAAGAAGATGTATCTCCGCCGACAATATCCACGCCATACCTTTCGCAAGCATATTCGATGCCGAGATACAATTCGTCCAAATCTTCCACGGAAAAACGTTTGGATACGCCAACAGATACAGTCAGTTGCTTGGGTTGGCCGTTCATGGCATAAATATCCGAAAATCCGGTAACGGCCGCTTTGTAACCCAAGAGTTTTAATGCGACATAAGTCAAGTCGAAATGAATGCCTTCCAACAACAAATCGGTAGTTACAAGGACTTCTTTTTCCTTGTATTCCAATCCGGCCGCATCATCTCCAATTCCTTTAATGGTCGAAGAATTAGCGGTTTGAATGTGATCCGTGAGATGTGAAATTAATCCGAATTCGCCCAGAGATGAAATTTCCGTCATAATTGTTTGATAATTTCTTCCATGATGAACGCCATTTTAGGTTGCGCTATTTTAGCAGCTTCCTGCACTTCTTCATGACTTACTTCGACAATTTTTCCCAACACGCCCAAATCAGTAATAATGGAAAAAGCCAACACTTTCAATCCGCCGTGATGAGCAACGATTACTTCCGGAACGGTGGACATACCTACTGCATCCCCTCCCATAATTCTGAAAAAGTTGTATTCCGCAGGCGTTTCAAAAGTGGGTCCTTGAAGTCCGACATACGTTCCGTATTGCAATTTGATGTTATTCTTTTCGGCAATGGAAGTGGCCAGGTTGCGCAATTTGCGGTTGTAAGTTTCACTCATATCCGGGAAACGTACGCCAAATTCCGGCAAGTTTTTCCCTCTCAAAGGATGTTCCGGAAAGAAATTGATGTGGTCTTCAATCAACATGATGTCTCCTATCCGGAACGAAGCATTCATGCCGCCTGCCGCATTGGATACAAACAGATATTCAAATCCCAAGAATTGCATCACGCGCACCGGATAAGTTACCTGTTTCATATCGTATCCTTCGTAATAGTGAAAACGTCCCTGCATGGCCAAGATAGGTTTGCCACCCAATTTGCCGACAATCAATTTGCCGCTGTGCCCTTCCACCGTTGAAACCGGGAAATGAGGGATTTTTTCATACGAAATTTCCTTTTTATCGGTAATACTGCTGGCTAAATCACCTAATCCGGTACCCAAAATAATACCGATTTTTGTTTCGGCCGGTATCTGTGGTCTAAGCCAGGATACGGTTTCTTGTAAAGTCTGTAACATGTTTTTCTATTTTTTGTATAAATAAATTTTCTTGATCCGAATTAAAAACGACTTCAATGGGTAAATAGTACAGCGCCGCTTTTATTTCCTCCGGAATAGCCGGCGTATCCATCAAACGGATGGCGTCCTTTTCGGAAGTAATAATGATTTTGTTGTGATTCTGTATCCCCTTGAAAGTTTCCGTTATTTCCGCCACATCTTTGCCGGTAAAAGAATGATGATCTGGATAAACCAGCGTATGTAATTCGGAAGTGTACTCCTCCAAGTATTTTATCATCCCGGACGGATTGGCGAAACCGGTCACTAATACGAAAGAATAATGCCCTTTTTGCAATCGCTCAATGCTTTCTTTTTTCGTAGAATTCATTGAGGGAAAAACCGGCAAAAGACTTTTATACAGGTAAGAGGTAAAATACAATTGCTGATAAGGATACAATTCCATATTTTTGGTAATGATCCGGTAATCAATCGGTTTGAAAGATTCAAGACATTTTGTACAGATAACGATGTTGGCCCGGGAAGTGTTTTTGGCCGGTTCCCGCAATCTACCTGCAGGCAACAAGCGATCCTCATAAAACAACCGGCTACTGTCGGTCAACAAGATAGACAACGAAGGAGTCACATAACGGTGTTGGAAAGCATCATCCAAAAGGATAATTTCCGGTCTTTTGTTGTCGGGAAGATTCAACAGCTTCTTAATTCCCCGTTTCCGATTCGCATCTACGGCCACTACTATATCCGGAAATTTGCGGTACATTTGAAAAGGTTCATCCCCGATTTTCAGGGAAGAAGCGCTTTCATCAGCCAGGATAAAACCCTTTGTTTTCCGTTTATATCCCCGGCTCAAAACCGCCACTTTGTATTTTTTACTCAACAAACGGATAAGGTATTCCGTATGCGGCGTTTTTCCGGTACCGCCAACGGCCAGGTTTCCCACGGAAATAACCGGAACCGGAAACTCTTCCGAGGGGATAATTCCCCAATCGAAAAGTTGATTTCTAAATTCAACAATCCGCTCGTAGATCCATGAAAATGGAAGTAGAGTATTATTTATTTTGAAATTTCCGGCCATTGCAGTAAAATATACCTTGCTACAAACGTACACAATTTTTTTGAATTTACAAAGTAAAGGTTATATAATAGTACACCGAAGTATGTAACACAATAAAATAACAGTTAATTTTTACTAATAATTTAAAATCAACCGATTTTGGTTGATATTTTAAAATCAACCGATTTTGGTTGATATTTTAAAATCAACCGATTTTGGTTGATATTTTAAAATCAACCTGTTTTGGTTGATTTAAATAAAAGTGTTATATTTGCAGTAGAAATTCAAACGGATTAAAAATGAGTTGTATTGGAGTGATTACAGGTGACATCGTAAATTCTACTGAAATATTAAAGTCGGGAAATCGGGAAAAGTTGCTTGAGGTATTGAAAAATACGGTTAAAGAAATCAATTCCACGAATCAAACACACGACATCAAAATGGAAATATACAGGGGTGATAGTTTTCAGATAGTGGTTAAGTATCCTGTTATAGCACTGAAAGTTGCTATAATTATCCGGGTGGCGCTTATTGCCAATTCCGAAGGCGGTTCCCGTTGGGATGCACGGTTGGGTATTGGTATTGGCGAAGGTGAATTTATTGTAGATAGCATTGCCGAATCGGATGGTGAAGCTTTTCATAAATCGGGACAAGCCTTTGACACTCTGGATAGAAGCAGCCGGATGGCGGTTTACACTCCGGATGATGATTTCAGTAATGAGCTTTCTGTTAGTACCGCTTTTGCAGATGATATTATAACGAATTGGACCGAAACCCAAGCAGCAGTTATTTATCCGTTTATGCTTAAATCTCCAACTCAAAAGGATTTAGCAGAGATGGTGGGAAAATCGCCACAAGTGGTGAGCAAGTTATTATCCGCAAGCAAATTGCTTCTTATTTCAAATTACGAAAAGAGGTATCAATACAAATTAGATCAATAGTAAGAAAAACAATAATTAGCCCGCAAAATTATGAATTCCATTATCCTCCTTAAACTTCTTTTTGCACACATCATTTGTGATTTTGTATTTCAAACCCAAAAAATGGTGGAAACCAAACAGGGTAATAATAAGAAGAAAAAGACCGTTACGCTTATCAGACACAGTTTTATTCAGGCAATTGCGGCTTATGTCGTAGTGGCGCAGTGGCATAATTGGTACCTTCCAATCGTAATACTTGCCACTCATTTAGGAATAGATTGGTGGAAAAGCTTGAGGAAAAATGACATTTTCTATTTTATTATTGACCAGTGTTTGCATTTGGTAGTGATAACCGGACTTTGGCTTTTCATTACGGGACAATTTTGTTTATTTGGCGAGTGGGTTGAAACAATAGTATCCAAACCAGAATTCTGGCTGATAATTACGGCTTATTTATTGATGCTGAAACCGTCCTCTGTATTCATCGCACTATTTATCAAACGGTGGAATCCGGATGTAAAACCCAAAAAAGATGAAAAAGTGCTGACCACAGAAGAAAGTGAAACGCTGCAAAAAGCGGGACAATGGATTGGCTATCTCGAACGTTCCATGATACTTACATTCATGCTTGCCAATTATATAACGGCTGTTGGTTTTTTATTTGCAGCCAAATCAATATTTCGCATTGGTGATTTGCGCCCGGGTCACAATCTAAAATTGACAGAATATGTACTTATCGGCACATTCTCCAGTTTTTTCATTGCAATTGCTGTAGGAATAGTTATTAAGTCATTTATCTAAGAAGCTCTTACGATACTCTCAAAGATTTCCCGATTTTCAACACGCTACCGGATTTGAGATTGTTCAACTTGCGAAGTTTCTCGACCGAGATGCCGTGTTTCCGGGCAATGACAGCTACGGTGTCGCCTTTCTTAATCCGGTGATATTGAATCTTACTTTTTCCTTTTGTAGAATATTTTTTGGCCGAATAATTGCTTGTCTTCGCTTCCGATTTCTTGAAGACAAACAGATCGTCTTTGGTACTGAATTCATCAAAATCAATGATGTCGGGCGGATTGATGGCAAGTCCCAGGAAACGGAACTCAAAATGGAGATGCGGACCGGTCGAACGTCCGGTACTGCCGCCTAAAGCGATAGGCTGACCGGCTTTCACTACTTCATCCTGGCCAACCAGATATTCGGAAAGATGTCCGTAAACGGTTTCCAAACCATTTGAATGCCGTATCACCAAATAATATCCGTACCCTTTCCGTTCGTATTGTTTTACCCTGACTTTCCCGTCAAACGCCGCGCGTACCGTATCGCCTGTCTGGAGCTTAATATCGGTTCCGTAATGAAATCTTTTCCTGCGCGGGCCAAACGGGGAAGTGACTTTTCCTTCTACCGGCATTACAAAACCGGAAAGATCAATTGTATATAAATCAGGTACATCAACACCCGCATACGCCTTTAAATAGTCCGTATTCCAGCTATCATAGATATCATCGGCCGGGAACATTTCGTCTTCCATTTCTAATCCCAACCGCATCATCAGGGAATCGACTACGTCTGTTTGCATGCCGGGTTTAGTTCTATCAGCTACTAAATTGGGCTCTGTAGAGGAAACGGAAAGCGCTCTTTTGATTTCTTCCCGTGAAGGATTGACTTGTGCCTGCGCTTTTTCTATGGATGTGAAAGATATTGTTATTCCCAATAAACTTAAAACGGATATTCTACTTAGTTCTTTTAGCATTCTTCTTCTGTTTTTCAAAGTAAATAAATATTAGACTTCATCATTCGCGTACAGATTTGGTAACAATGTCGGATTGTATGTATATAATTCCTTATCATCAAAAAATCTTTTTAATTCAATTGCTGCATTTTCAGGAGAATCCGAGGCATGCACAATGTTTTCCTGCATGCTCATGCTGTAATCCCCGCGGATGGTTCCCGGCAAAGCATTGCGGCCATTGGTAGAACCGGTCATCGCTCGTACAACATGGACGGCATCCACTCCTTCCCAGCAACAAAGAACGACCGGACAGTTTCTCATCGCATCCTTCACCCGTTGAAAAAAGGGTTTTTCTTTTAAATGGGCATAGTGCTCACTTAAAATTTCATCGGTCAACCAAGCCATTTTCATACCCGCAAGGATCAATCCTTTCTTCTCAAAATGACTGATTATTTCACCGATTAAACCCCGTTGAACAGTGCATGGTTTAAGGATTATGAGTGTTCTCTCCATTCGTTTGAAATGTTTTAATGGCAAAGAAAAGGCTTTTTATTATAAAAAACAAATAATTAAGATTAAATTTTGTTATAACTTGCCATTTTTAATCCGTTTCAGCACAAATTTGTATTTGCCGCTTCATGCTGATGTGCCGGATACCGGCTTCTTCAAATTCATCGCCAAACGGAATATACCCCATTTTTGTATAAAAATCTTTTGCGGTTAGCTGGGCATGAAGGACAATTTCAGGGAACCGGTTCTGTGCGGCGAATTTTTCTATTGCCTCCATAACTTTGCGACCGTACCCGTTTCCACGGTATTCTTTTAAGACAGCCATCCGTTGCAAAGTGATTAAATTTTCGTTCTCTTTGCCGGGTAGCAAGCGGGCAGTGGCCAAAGCCGCATCTGTTTCATCATCGTATAAAACAAAGTGAACGCAGAGCGCTTCATAAGCATCAATTTCTATTTCCGTCGGAACGTGTTGTTCTTCCACAAAAACCTGCCGGCGAATGCGGACGGCATCCAAGTAAACGGGACTCTTCGTATCACGAGTGATGAATAGTTTCATGCGGCAAAGATAGTATTTTTTGTTTTTGTGGCTATTTAGTTTTTTATATTAACAAAAATAAAATTTGGAGACACATATTATAAATGTTTTTCTTATCTTTGTATTACTATTTCATATTCAAGTATTAAAAAGATAGCTATGGTTATTGAAGTAAAAGAAATTACACCGGAAAATATTGACGAATTGCTTAGTAAAGTAAAAAAATACCGCAAAAAAACGATTGCCAAACATTTTGGTAAGCTGAAACGCGGAATGGACGGAATGGAATATCAAAAATCTGTACGTAGTGAATGGAATTGACTTTTTTGCCGATACAAATGTATTGATATATACATTGGAAGGACATCCTGCCGTATCGGGCGTTACAAGATGTTCAATTGCAGTATCTGTTATTTCCGAAATCGAACTATTAGGCAAGAAAGGCATTCTTTCACAAGAAATATCTGCTATTCGCAATTTGCTGGATGACTGTACAATAATTAGTTTAACTGATGAAATAAAGGATATTGCCATCACTTTGAAACAAAAATATTCCATAAAAATTCCGGATTCTATTATTGCAGCTACATCCATATATTTTGGATTACCACTTGTCACTGCAGATGCTGATTTTAAAAAAATTAAAGACATCCAATTGGTTCATCTAAACTTGATATAGATAGGTAGTTTAGTAACCTTAAAAGTAAAAATAATAAAGTGAAATTTGTAGTGTAATCAGATTGCATTTACTATTTGAATCGTAACTATTCAGGTACTGTAAATACTAATTTAACGCATCTAATCGCGGAGCGATTGCATTATTGTAGATACAAATGAACCACAATGTCCACCCACAACATCGGAGATGTTGCATTCGGA
>JAISKT010000238.1 GCA_031261295.1 Candidatus Symbiothrix sp.
CGGAGCCGCTTTCTTTGATAATTTGTCGATTATATCTGTAAAGGTTCTAATTTCCGTATGATCAAAGTCAAAGGTTTTTCCCAATTCGCTTTTCATTTGTAAGATGACTTAAATGTTCATAGTGTCAGGTGCAAATGTAAGCATTATTTGGCAACAAATCAATTAAAAAAACCTTCCAAGTCTTGAAGACTTGGAAGGTTTATTAAGAAACGAACCCTACCTTCTTCGCCAGAATCAAGGGTTGAGCGCCGACACCCTATTCCCTAACGGCCAAAGACCGGGCGGTTCAAGGATTGGCTAAAGCGCTCGTTTTCAAATTGACAAATGGTCAAATTGACGAATTATTCATTTTTTTTGCACCGGACGCTAAACAAGAATTCTTTCTCATGGGGCGTGCGAGTTACGCCGGAAGTTCCCGCTTGCAGGTAGCGGGGCCACGCATGGGACGTGCTACTGGAACTACTTGACCAGAAGGGCGCGTCTATCCCGTACCACTGGGAAGACCCACTGCGCATGTTGCCTACGAGAAGCGCATCGAAACCGCCATGAGCGCTAGTATAGCTTGTTCCGTATGTGGTCGTATTATTGACCTTTGTCTGGCTTTTGATTTGGCGACCCCAATATGTTGCTGTAGTGGCGTTATTCGGCCTAACCCCGCTCGCAGACTCATACGAAGTATTCCATGCGAGTGGAGTCGTTTGATCGGCATAAGGAGAAGGATTCGTTGCAATTTCTTTTTCCAATTGATTCCATTCATAATCGCTCGGCAAGTGCCATCCGGAAGGACATATACCCTGACGGGTAGAAGCTGTACCACTGAAAGCATCACTCGCTTCCGTTGCACTTGTAGGAGTATTAGCGGCAGCCCAGGTATAAAGCAAACCATATTCCGGATGGGCGATGGTATCCACCGTAGCTTTGGGGAAGAAATAATAAGGTGAATTTGCATTACCTGAATTATTTCCTTTCGGAATACTTCTAAACGTGCTACCCTGCATAGTCCAAGTTGAGCGCAAGTTTTGCGTCATCCAACAACCGGCAGGGCCAAACTTAGAAGCGGTATATGTATGGCCTTCGGCATCGGCAAAAGTTCCGCAACAAGCAGCATCCTGAATCTTGATATCCAAATAAGCCCATTTTTGTTCGCTATTATTATCAGTATAAGAAGCGCCGATACGGGCAGTCTTCACTCCAGCAGCGCCGACAATCGTCTTCACATTGGAGTTGAACGTGACGTTGAAAGTGACCGAACCTGCACTTTCGCCGGAAGTAGTGGACGGCTGTGGCAGAACCGAAATCAATCCGTCAGGATCGCTCAAGATAGCATACGACAACCCGCTGAAAGCAGTGGTATTCGTAAACGAATATTCTTTCACATACCCTCCTTCAAATGCATCGGCACGGCCGGGGCCGGTAGTTACCAACACATCGTAACAATCATCACCCACAATTTTGTAATTGCCATTCACCGGCGGCTCAGGTGTAACAGTGACCGTGATTTCATTACTCGTTTTTGCAGAAGAAGCACAATTATCAGCAATTACTTTTACCTTATACGTTCCCGCACCGGAGAAAGTCATTGGATAAGTCGATACATCATAATTGGTTGGAGGAGGTACGGGTGCATAATTAGCTCCAGTCGCATCCGTGCGCCACCACTCATACGTCTTAAGTGTTTCACTGCCGGAAAACTTATTCGTTCCGTCACTCAATACACCAAAACTGACAGTACCGCTATTCCCGATGATGAGCGTAGCGCTCTTAGCCGTCAAAATGACAGTCTGTATAGCGGTACAAGTCGGGGCACCGTCAGCAGTTTCAATCGTACTGCCGGAAACCGGTTGCCAATCATTGCCGTCCCATACATAAAGGCCTTTCTTGATTTTCTTCTCTGCATTTACATTCGTATTGTAAACAATCGTACCGGTCAGAGCCGCGTTCGTTCCCTGAACACTGGTAATACCCACAAAGCCTGTTGCAGGTATTTCCGACAAATCTGTGATCTCCACATTAGACAGGATAAGTCCCCCTTTGACCGTACTATTCAAATCCAGAATAGCGCCTGCCTGCGGATCGCCTGTTCCACCAATCGTTACTTGCGCCCGAAGCCCCAAAGGCAACAGCACAGCTGCCATCAGTAGCAGCATAAATACTTTTCTTTTCATTCTCTTTGTTACTTTATTAATTTTTTAAAACTTTCAATTCCTAATTATCTGTAAAGAATTAAATGCTACATTCTGTCAAATCCGGCGCCGTCATTGCGAGGGCGTAGCCCGAAGCAAACCAGATACTTCCGTTTGCTGGTTTGCTTCGCTTCGCTCGCAATGACGTTGAGATTGTTGCATTTATTTTTTGATAATTCCTAACTTTTAATTTTCAACTTTCAACTTTCAATTATCAGAACCGTCTTTTGTCCATTGAGTCCCCGTCCAGATATAGACACCTTTGCCGGTAGTGGTATTAGTATTGTACACCACCGCTCCGGTAAAGTCCGCATTCGGGCCGTCATTTTCTCCGGCTACAATACCCGGGAAAAGGTTAACGCCCACGGGTATCTTATCCAACTCAATGATACCCACATTTGAGAGTAACAGACCGCCTTTGACGGTACTGTTCAAGTTCAACAGCGCACCGGCAACATCCGGATCCGGATCACCACCGCCGATAGTTACCTGCGCCTTCGCACCCCATGCTCCCAAAAACAGGAGCATAAATACTAAAAAAAGATTTTTTCGCATACGTTATTTTTATTAAGTTTATAATCTGTTAAAAGGGTAAGGCAACCGCATGAAATAAATTAATAAATTCAATAATAATGAAAAAGATGTAGTTGCCTGTACCCTAAGTGATGGGCGGGCGCGTTCAAACAGTTAAAAATGAGAGCGAAAAAACCATTGAACTAACACACCCGCCAATTTTCCTTTGAAATTCCCCTGTCATTGCGGTTTCTCGACTTTGCTCGAAATGACGTTGCTCGACCCCGCTGAAACTTCTGTCATTGCGGTTTCTCGACTTCGCTCGAAATGACGTTGCTTGACCCGCAATCCCAAGATGTCCGTTAATGGCTTATTAACGATTGGCAGGGGATTGCGGGTCGCGCTTCGCGTGCCCGCAATGACAGGAGTTTCTTCCAGGGGTTTCTTCTATGTTTTTATGTAAAATATTGTATGTGTTTGTGAAAACACATCTGACTTGTTCTGCATGTCTGTAGAATTTATGCCTCCAAGTCCCTGAGAAGCGGTTATTTAAAATAAAAAAACGTGGGACTTATAACTTTATCTGTGTTTGAGGTTCTTCACTACCCATGAGTACAAATAAGTTACGCCCACGCATCTACGTGCGCATTTACTAACTTATCCTTGTACTCATCGAAATTGTGAAGATTTCAAACACAAGAATAAAAGCTAACGCTTTTTCTATTAATGAATTATGTCTTTATACTATACTTTCTATTTTGTAATAAAAGCTTTTTATCATTTATTTAATTAGCAAAGGTAATATCTTTTTTGATATAAACCAAGAAATTAGGAAAAAATAACAAAAAAATATCCGATGTCGTTAGAAAATGTATTGAAGAATTAAATTCCAAACAATCGTCTCGCATTTTCGGTCGTCTTAGCCGCTATCTCCTCCACCGAAACCCCATATACTTCCGCCAATTTCTCCGCTACATAAATCAAATACGCCGGTTCATTCCGCTTTCCCCGGAAAGGAACGGGCGTGAGGTAAGGCGCATCCGTTTCCAAAACGATTCTTTCTATCGGAGCCAACGCCAGATACTCCCGGAAAGTCGCTTTTTTATACGTAACGACTCCATTGATACCCAACCTGAAATGAGGAAATTTCAACGCTTCTTCCAACTCTTCCCGGCTTCCGCCAAAACTGTGGAAAACGCCCCGGAGTTTGTCCACTCCTATTTTATGTAAACTTTCAAAAACGTGGGGAAAAGCTTCGCGCGTATGGATGGCCACCGGCAGATTGAATTCGATGCTCCACCGCAGTTGTTCTTCAAAAGCGTGAATCTGTTCTTTCAGGAAAGTCTTGTCCCAATACAAATCGATGCCGATTTCTCCTATCGCAATGTATTTCCCCTGTTCCAGTTCGTGGCGAATCGTTTTCAAACCGGTCGCATAGTCTTGGGTTACGCTGGTCGGATGCAGGCCCATCATGGGAAAACACAGCGTGGGATAATTAGTGCATAACGCTTTCAGGCGGGTAATCGATTCGACGTCAATATTGGGAATACAGAATGAACGGATTCCTTTTTCGGAAGCCCTTTGGATGACTTCCCGGATATCGGAATCAAATTCTTCTGCAAAAATATGTGTATGCGTATCAACTAAATACATCCAATTGCTCTGCTACCGGATGATGAAACTGAATTCCGTATTCTCTGAATTTTTCTTTACGGTCGGCCACCGGCAATTCCCAATACTTAAATTCCACTTTCGTCCAGGTATCCCAAATCATCCGGTCGATTTTTTCCCGCATCTCGTCTAATTTTTCCTGGGCGCGAAGGATGTTTTTTTGATAAACAGTCAAACTCTGAATCGCATCTTTGAACAAATCATAATGTACGATTACCTTGGAAATGGCCGGATTGTAAATCGGGACGCCGCCCCGGGACGTCCGTTCCATTTCGCCTTTAGTCAATCGTCTTCCCCATTCCAAAATTGCGTCCTCGGTGGAAAGGTCGGGTACATGAAATTCAGTCCCATCCTCAATACCGTAATACATCAGGTTTTCCGCTTTCACTTCATTCCGGATAATCGCCAGGTTCAACACTTGTATGAAATGGGAAATATAAAGTTGGGCGGACTTAAAAAAATCCGTATATGATTTATCCGCTTTGGCAGCATCATCCTGAGCTTGTCTGAGACAAAAACGGGCATTTTCAAACGAAAGTAGAAACGTCCGGTATTCATGTATTTTGTCCGGGGAAAGAATCGGATTTTCCATCCGGTTCAATTCCTCCTGCTCAATTATTAGCTGCAAGGCTTTTATGCGTTCTTCATCCGTATCCGGAAGTTTCTTTGCAGGCATCGTCTTATCTAAATTTTTAAGATTTTCTATTCATTAATTCTTCCGCAAGATTTTTCAAAACAGCTTTCTTTTCGTCCGGGACATTCACTCCGTTGAGCGACTCAATTGCTTTTTGATAATAATCTTCCATTTTGTCACGCGCTTTTTCCTTTACCGATAATTTATTATATAATAAAGTAACCGCTTCAATCTTTTTTTCTTCCGGGGTGGATGTCTTCAACCAACGAAGAAGTTCGTCCTTTTCCTGCCGGTTTTCCGTATTTAAAGCAGTAACAAGCAAATATGTCTTTTTGTTGCATAAAATATCTCCGCCAATCTTTTTCCCGAATACGGCCGGGTCGCCGTACACATCCAAAATATCATCTTGTATCTGGAAAGCAATTCCCAGATTAAGTCCGAAATCATACAACAAATTCCGGTCTTTTACATCTGCATCTCCCAGGATGGCCCCCGATTTCAAACAAGCGCCCAGCATTACGGCGGTCTTCAGGCGAATCATATTCAGATATTCTGCTTCGGTGACATCCAAACGGTTTTCAAACTGCATATCGTATTCCTGCCCTTCACAAATTTCGGCAGCCGTGGTCGAAAACAAATCCAATAACTCCGGCAAATGATGTCCGGGTGATTTCGCCAAGTATTTATAGGAAAGAATCAGCATGGAATCGCCGGAAAGAATCGCCGTATTTTCGTCCCACTTTTTGTGGACGGTCGGTTGGCCTCTTCGAATATCCGCTTTGTCCATCACATCATCGTGCATCAACGTAAAATTATGGAAAATTTCCCAGGCCAAAGCCATGTCCACCGCTTCATTTATATCTTCCTTGAATAAATTGCAGGCCAACAGCGTAAGCGCCGGGCGGATTTTTTTTCCTTTCAACGCCAGCAGGTAAGCGATAGGCCGGTAAAGCCGGTGAGGCTGTTCCGGATAAGGAATTTCCTCTATTCTTTGCCTGATAATTGATAATATTTCTTGAAATCCAACCATTTAATTCTTAATTTTTAATTCTTAACTCTTACTTTCACAAGTGAAAAACAATGGGCAAATACACTTTTACGCGCACCGCTTCCCCACGGATGGCGCCCGGAACCCACGGAGGCATCATTTTTAATACTTGCATCGCTTCCTGGTCTAAGGAAATAAACACGCCTTGTTCCAATTGTATATCCGTCACCGAACCGTCTTTGTTGACCACAAACGAGCACCAAACCCGGCCTTGAATCCGTTGGCTTACGGCAGATGCCGGATAGTTTATGTTTTTCAACAAAAATCGCGCCAATTCGGTATAACCGCCCGGATATTGCGGCATCACTTCCGCTTCGGTGTAAATCGTTTCCGCCACCTTTTGAATGGCTTCCGAAGGCGGAGTCGGCAGTTCTTCCGTTTGATTTACACTCGCAAACAATTCGGATATAGCTTCTTCTACATCGGGCGCTTGTTCCACAATATTGAAATCTTCATAAACCGCTTTCCCCGGATTTTTTTCTTCCGGAGCTTCCAACGGAGAAGCCTTCAATTGATTTTCTTCCGGTGAGAGTTCCGCAGAAGGAACCAGCGGCGCCAATTCTTCTTCTATCAAAAAAGAAGAAAACCCATCCCAATCGGGAGATAAAGTCTCTTCACTGCTCCATTCAAACAAGACAAACAGAGTAGCGAGCACAACTGTAAATCCCAGAAGGAAAAAAGTGGTCCGTTCATTTTCCAAATCCGCCTGCGGAGTCTTCTTTAAATCCATCTCTTAAAATGAAAATAATGAAAGAAATGAAGATAATGAAGGAAATGTTTTATTATTATTTTCATTATCTTCATTTCTTTCATTATTTTCATTCCACAAAAGTACTCTTTTCCTTTTTATATAACAAGAAGTTAGACGGATTAAATCTATAATTGACAAGTACACAAGCTTTTTGTATTTTTAACTATCCATTATTCATTTAATATTACAAATTATTTCTACATTTGTATCCAATTATACACAACTCTTATTAATTTAGAAGATAGCCATTGATGAAGAATATATTGATTTTAGAAGACGACATAACTTTGAGTTTGATGTTGAAAACATGGCTCGGCAAAAGGGATTATGTTGTTCAGACTGCTATTAGCGTGGGAAATGCTAAAAAAGCATTGGAACAGTTCAAACCCGATCTGGTGCTTTCCGATTTGCGATTGCCCGACGATAGCGGCATTTCGTTTCTCAAATGGACAAAGGATATTTATCCCGAAATGGTATTTATCATGATGACCAGTTATGCCGATATTCAAACGGCAGTGGAATCCATCCGCTCGGGCGCACACGATTATGTGGCCAAACCGATTAATCCCGAAGAACTCTTGAACAAGATTAAAGCCGCAGATTCCGTTTCCCAGAAAGAAACTAAACCGGCGCGGACATCGGGGAGTCAAAGGAATCAATCGGACAACAGCTACATCAAAGGTCAATCCTTAGAATACAAAAAAGTATATGATTATGTGGATTTGGTGGCTCCGACCAATCTTTCCGTTTTCGTCAAAGGGGAAAGCGGAGTCGGGAAAGAACACATCGCCCGCATGATTCACGACAAAAGTAAACGCTCCGGCCATTCGTTTATCCCGGTGGATTGCGGTGTGATGAACCGGGAATTGTCGGCCAGCGATTTCTTCGGCCATATCAAAGGCTCTTTTACCGGCGCCATAAGCAATAAAACCGGTTATTTTGTGGAGGCCAACGGAGGCACGTTATTCCTGGATGAGATAGGCAACCTTTCGCCGGATGTTCAAATGCAACTGCTTCGCGTCCTGCAGGAAAAGAAAGTGAAACCGGTCGGCGCCAATAAGGAAATAGACGTGGATGTACGGGTGGTAGTGGCCACCAATGAAGATATGGAACAGTCGATCGCTATGGGAAAATTCCGCAGTGATTTATACCATCGCCTCAACGAATTCCTTATCAAGATTCCTACATTGGAAGAATGTAAAGACGATATTCCCCTTTTTGCGCATCATTTCCTTGAAAAAGCCAACCGTGAAATGGATAAGAATGTAATCGGTTTTGACGAGGAAACACTCCATTGCCTGAAGGCCTACAATTGGCCCGGGAATATCCGCGAACTGAGGAACGTCGTTTTCCGCTTGGTGCTGATTACGCAAACGCCTACAATTACATCCGATTTATTGCCGGACAATACGCCCGACATCTACCGGTATTACAAAAATAAAACCTGATTCGGTATGCGCACAAAACTCATTGTGATTGCAGGATATGGGATAATGGTGGCCTTGTCCATCTTTGGTATCGTGTGGATCTATCAGGAATGGTTGAAATATTCCGAATTGGCCGAACCTCATCCCGAACGGCAAGAATTAGTCATTTTGAGTAATACATTGGCAACAATGTATCATGCAGAAGGTACTATGGGCCTTTTGACACTTGTCACAGATCCGGAATTAAGCTTGGAATACGACTCTTTGATGACCACCGTTTTTGATCAAATCGGTTACCTGAAAAATGTTTCCGAAGAACCGTATTTGAATGATCTCTTGGACAGTTTGGATATATTTTTATTAAAAAAACAGGAGAATACGGCCGAGTTGGTCCAACTCATGAAATCGTTTCAAAACAATACGATTAAGGAAATTACACAAAGGACCATCCTGGATAAAAAAGACCTGGATATGCTGGACAATTTATTAGTCAATACCATGCAGCAATTTGAGGATACGACCAAAGTAGTGGGAGAGAAAAAAGGCTTTTTCAAACGAATCGGGGATGCTATCAAAAGCAATAATCCGGATACGCTGCAATCCGTAACTTCGCGTTCTGCAGCAAGTAAGCAAGAAATCATCCTTCCTTCCGTTAAAGATACCATTGTTGAATTTATACAGGAAATAAACCTGGTTACTCGAAAGAAAAATGCAGCCATCGCTTACCAGTTGATATTGAAACAGAACGAACTGTATAGCATGAATGAAAAAACCACGTCCCAGATCAACCGGATCATGAATGAAATAGAAACAAAAAATTACCAAAGTAACCTTAAATTAGCGGACGAACGGGCGGAGACCATCAAGCGTTCTTCCGTTATTATTTCCATCATTGCTATGGCGGCTATTCTTGTCGCTCTCATTTTTATGTCGTGGATTATCCATTCCATCACCGTCAGCCAACGGCTCCAACGGGAAGTAGAAGCCGGGAAAAAACATGTGGAAAAATTGCTGGTGTCCCGCGAACAACTGTTGCTGACAATTACTCATGACATAAAAGCGCCGATCAGTTCCATTCTGGGATACCTCGAACTGATGATGAAAGACAAACCTTCGTCCCGAGACGGATATTATATCGAAAACATGCAACATTCCGCGACACATATTCTGGATTTGATCCGGAATTTGTTGGATTTCCATTCGTTGGATATCAACGGGCAAAAGGTCGAAAAACTCCCTTTTTCACCGGCCATTTTACTAACGGATATTTACGAAAGTTTTATTCCCGAAGCCCGGAAAAAAGAGTTGAAGTTTGAACTCCGGATGACTATCGGCAAAGAAGAGAATTATACCGGCGATCCGTATCGTATCCGGCAAATAGTGAACAACTTGCTTTCCAATGCCATTAAATTTACGCCCGCCAAAGGAAGTATCATTTTATCTGCCGGATTGACAAAAAACAAACGCAAGACCGAATTGTCGATTACCGTACAGGATACGGGGCCGGGAATCAAAGAACAGGACAAAAAAAGCATCTTTGATGAATTCAGCCGCCTCGATTATACGGGAAAAGGCATTGAGGGATCCGGCCTGGGTTTGAGTATTTCTCATAAATTGGCTCAATTGTTGGACGGTTCCATTTCCGTTGATTCCACGTTGGGAAAAGGTTCCCTTTTTACCGTAGCGCTTCCTATTGCCGGCATTGTTGCGGATCCGGCAAAGCAATCGATAAATAAATACGTGGATACCAGTCGATTGAATATCTTATTCATTGATGATGATATTGTCCAGTTGAATTTGCTCACTGAATTGTTGAAACGGGAAGGAATGATTCCCCACACTTGTTCCGGTTCATTGGAAGCCTTGCGGCGATTGCAGGAAGAACATTTTGACATTGTTTTTTCCGATATTCAAATGCCGGATATGAACGGTTTTGAATTGGTGGAACGTATCCGCCTGTCGGATTTTGAAGGCGCCAAAACGGTGCCGGTCATCGGTTTATCGGCCAACTCGCATTTATCCGAAGCGAAATACAAAGAAGCCGGCTTTTCGGCTTTCTTAGCTAAACCCTTTACTATCGAACAGTTATTGGATGCCATTTATAAATATACGGGAAAAGAAAATGCAAAAAAGATTGCCGTACAAAAAAAGAAAGGATTCGATGCCTTAATCGAGTTTGCCGGGGATGACGCTAATGCAAAAGAATCCATCATGCACTCGTTTATTATAGAAAACAAAAAGAACTACACCGCTCTGGAGCAGGCATTTGAAACCAAAGATTGGGTAACCGTCCGGAATGTTTCCCATAAAATGACTCCGTTAATGAAGATGGTTTCAGCAAAAAAATTGGTCGTCTTGTTACAAGAGTACGAAAATGGTAGTCAATCTGAAGAAAATAAAGTACTTTTGCTGGGCTTAATTCAAGAGAAAATAGAAGAAGCGGAAAAATGGAATTAATCGTCATTGCGAGCGAAGCGAAGCAAACCAGATAAGACTGGATTGCTTCGGGCAAAGCCCTCGCAATGACGGGCGGAAATTATAATAACTTAAATTTAAAAAATAGTATGAAAATCTTGATTGCAACAGAAAAACCCTTTGCAGCAGAAGCCGTAAAAGGAATTCGACAAGTGATTGAAAATGCGGGAATGGAAGCGGTATTATTGGAAAAATACACCGACAAATCCCAATTGTTAGATGCTGTAAAAGAGGTGGATGCGATTATTATCCGAAGCGACATTGTGGACGCGGACGTGTTGAACGCCGCCGGAAAATTGAAAATCGTAGTTCGTGCCGGAGCCGGTTACGACAATGTAGATTTAGCCGCTGCTACCGCTCACAACGTAGTGGTGATGAATACGCCGGGACAAAATTCCAACGCCGTAGCCGAATTGGCTTTGGGCTTGATGGTCTATTCGGCCCGTAATTTTTACGATGGAAGTTCAGGCGCCGAATTATTGGGCAAAAAATTGGGAATCCATGCGTATGGCAATGTCGGACGCAATGTAGCCCGTATCGCCAAAGGTTTTGGCATGGAAATTTACGCTTACGATGCATTCTGTCCTGCCGAAGTGATTGAAAAAGACGGCGTAAAAGCGCTTTCCTCTGCAGAAGAACTGTACAAAACCTGCCAGTATGTATCTTTGCATATTCCGGCCACAGCCGAAACCAAAAATTCCATCAACTATGATTTATTAAATCAAATGCCGGGAAAAGCCGTCTTGATAAACACGGCCCGCAAGGAAGTAATCCACGAAGCGGATTTGGCAAAACTGATGGAAGTGCGTCCGGATTTCAAATACCTGACCGACATCACCCCGGGCAACGATGCCGAACTGAAGGAAAAATTCCCGAAACGTTATTTTTCCACACCGAAAAAGATGGGTGCACAAACCGCAGAAGCCAACAACAATGCCGGCATTGCTGCCGCCAATCAAATAGTGGACTTCCTTCTGAACGGAAACACAAAATACAAAGTAAACTAAAAACTAAGAACTAAAAACTAAAAGTTGCGCAAAGCGCGGTAACAGGCGTCAGCCAACTTTTAGTTCTTAGTTTTTAGTTCTTAACTCAATAATTATGGGTTTAAAACTTCGCTTAACAATCATGTTGTTCCTCAATTTTTTCATTTGGGGAGCATGGCTTATTTCATTTGGAGGATACTTAGATCATATAGGAATTGCAGGCAATCAGATTGCATTCATTTATGCTATGGCCGGAATTGCGTCTATTATCACTCCCGGGATTATTGGAATCATTGCCGATAAATGGTTAAATTCGGAACGTTTGTATGGAATTTGCCATTTAATTGGCGCCGCCGCCCTTTATTTTGCTTCCAAAGCTACTTCCTACGATCAACTCTGGCCTTGGATGATGTTGAATGCGTTAGTATTTATGCCGACCATATCATTAAGTTTTTCCGTAAGTTACAGTTTATTGACGAAAGCCGGATTAAATACGGTCAAAGATTTTCCGCCTATCCGGACGTGGGGAACCGTTGGTTTTATTATTGCCATGTGGATTGTCAATTTCCTGGGATGGAATATGACTTCCCATCAGTTGCTGCTGGCTTCGGCGGCCGGTCTGGTATTAGGAATTTACTCCTTTACATTACCGCCTTCGCCCCCGGTAAAAACGCAGGGAAAAACTTCGTGGAAAACCGCTTTCGGTTTGGACGCATTCAGTTTGTTCAAACAACGGAAGATGGTGGTTTTCTTTATTTTCGCCTTGCTGTTAGGAATCTGCCTTCAGATAACCAATACCTGGGGGACTCCTTTCCTGAACAGTTTCGACTCGGATTATGCCGGTTCTTTTTCCGTCAAATATCCGTTGGTCATTTTGTCGATTTCCCAAATATCGGAAGCCTTGTTTATCCTGGCTATCCCTTTCTTTTTGAGGCGATACGGCATTAAAACGGTTATGCTTTTGAGCTTGGGCGCCTGGGTGTTGCGTTTTGGATTTTTCGGAATAGGAAATCCCGGGACAGGTTTTACGTGGTTGCTTTTATCCATGATTGTGTATGGAATGGCATTTGATTTCTTCAATATTTCCGGTTCCTTATTTATAGAGAAAGAAGCGCCGGCGAATATCCGTTCCAGTGCGCAAGGATTATTTATGATGGCTGCCAACGGTTTCGGAGCCGTAATCGGTCAATTTGCAGCAGCCGAAGTCATCAACCGGTTCACTTCTCCGGAAGGAATCAGGGATTGGCACAGCATCTGGTTTACATTTGCCGCGTATGCGTTGATAATCGGCGTATTGTTTGCGGTTTTCTTCAAATACAAACATAAACCGGAAAATTAGAACTTTTCATTATTTATTATGACTATCCGCAATAATACCCCTAAAGCCTCGCAGAGGCGAGATTTTATTAACCGTAGGTGTAGCGAAGCGCAACCTACGGTTAAGGCAACCCTCATCGTAAGCCCTGCAAGGGCGATACTATGCAACAATATGTCGCCCCATTCGGGGCTTAGGGAGGAGAGGTCGGTTTCCTTTTCCGTAGGTTGCGCTTCGCTACACCT